>JAFGSC010000072.1 GCA_016934875.1 Candidatus Atribacteria bacterium | reverse complement strand
GCTGCAAGTCAAACACTTCTATCTATATTGCAATCCCATCAGCATGGGTATAGATATTCATCTTCCTGTTTCTTGCAAACCCGACAAGCGTAATGCCTCTTTGTTGAGCCAGTTGAATAGCACGATCGGTCACAGCTGACCTGGAAATAACCACGGGCACATTTCCAATAATCACCCTCTTTATAATTCCATAGCTGATACGGCACGATGTTAAAATTATCTTATCCCTTGTATCAATATTTTTTAAAAAAGCCTCTCCAAAGATTCGATCAATCGTATTATAACGGCTGATATCCTCACAGAAAAAATGGATTTTTCCCCTGGAATCAGCTAATCCACAGCTATGAACGCCACCGCTTAGCCTAAAAAAAGCAGATTTTTCTTCCATTTTAGCAAGAAGAGTATAAATCAGATCAGGATCGATTGCAAATGTACGCTGAATACTAGACAAAGCAACCGACTTATCCATTATTTTCATTTGTTCTCTAAACTCACTTATTTTGCTGAAATGGATTTTTTCCAAACAAGACTTCTGGAAATTCTTCATTTCTATTTGAAAAAAATTTTTTCGCGTTTCCATTGAAAGAATATCATCTATATGCTTTAAAATGCCAGAACTTAATAAAAACCCTACGGCCAAATAATTTATTTTACCAGGACTACATGGCAAGCAAACGAGTTCTTCCTTATTTACCATGATGGTAACTGCTATTTCTCTTGCAACCAAATCAGATACTTTCTCTTTTTTACCCTGCACAATCCGAATTAATTCAATTTCAACTCCCTTGTGATGATTTAACAACGCTGTTTACCTCTTTCTTGATCTAATTCCTCAGCCTTTTTAAAATCGCTTCGATAATTGATATTAAAGAAGGATAACAATTCGGGATCATATTTTCTTATTTCAAATTCTTCAATCATCCTGGTCTTTAAAAAAGGAAAAATAGATCTTACGGATAAATTTCCATTTTTGATATTTTTCTCCATGATCTCCAGGCAATTTTTACTATAGATGGCACATAGCGGTTCCATTAAACCATGACTGTGAGTGGGGATCACAATATCGTGATCATTGATATTTTGAATCATATATTCAATAAGCCGGCTCTTGATAAAAGGCATATCATAGCCTAGAACCAAATTATAAAAGGTCCGAGAAAAACGTAAGCCTGAATAAATACCTCCAAGAGGTCCTTTGTAGGGAAAGATATCCTCAACGACCTTATCAAAATAAGGGAATCTCTTTTTAGGTCCGATAATAAGAATGTCTTTTTCAATAAGGGTGTTCATAGAGGTTATATTCGAAATCACCCTATCAATCAGGTTGATCCCCATCAGCTTCAAACAACCTTTGTCCATATTCAAGCCAATTCTCTTGCTTTCTCCGCCAGCTAATAATATTACTGTGACAGGGGTAATATTTTTTTTATTCATCACTCTACTCGTTTTACGATTATAATTTTAAAATCAAGAAAAAATAAGGGATTATATCTCTTACAAAATATAATCCCTTATTCTAATTAATTTTTATTAAGCAAATATTTGGAATCTCTTAAATATACAAACCAGTACAAAGTTGCTACAAAGAATGCACCACCAATAACATTGCCAATGGTAACAGGTATTAAATTATTCAATAAAAATCCTCCCCAATTAAGGTTAGTCAATTTATCAGTAAGACCTGCAGCTGTCACCACAGAAGAATTATTTTTAAGCAATATTCCCATAGGTACAAAATACATATTAGCAATACTATGCTCAAAACCACTTGCCACAAAAGCCATAATAGGAAAATAGATACCTAATATTTTGCCTGGTACCTCTTTAGCTGCTACTGCTAGCCAAACCGCCAGACAAACTAACCAGTTACAAGCGATTCCTCTCGCTATAGCAGTACCCCAGCTTAAATTTACTTTTCCGTTTGCAATGGATAAGGCTTTTGCTCCTACTGCAAAATCACCTGTTTTCCAAAGTTGCGTCGCATACATGATCCAAACTAACAAGATTGAACCAATAAAGTTAGCTACATAGATCCAGAACCAACTGTTCATCAATTTTCCTGTTGTGACATTTCCATTTAAAGTCCCTACAACGATCAAATTATTTCCAGTAAAAAGTTCCGCACCGGCGATAACGACCAGCATAAGACCTACAGAAAATACGCTACCAAATAATATCTTTGAAATTCCGTCTCCAAAGAATTTAGCAGAATCATAAGTCACCATTGTGGCAAGTTGTGCACCAAAAGCAATATAGGCACCTGCCAAGATTCCTAAAACAATCATTTTAGCCCAGGATAAATTGGCTTTACTCTCTCCAACTGAACAGAATGCATTGGCAACTGCTGCAGGCGCATTACAGGGAGTAAAAATATCCGTCGTTTTTTGTTTCTGTACTACTTCCTTCTCAGTACTCAATATAAATTCCTCCTCTATTTTCTCTATTTTTAGATTAAATTGCCTTTATTCTCTAAGATACTTTCTTAACTTTAACCGCACATACTTTATATTCAGGTATCTTGGCTATCGGGTCTAATGCAGCATTGGTTAACAAATTAGCGGCAGCTTCATGAAAATGGAAACTCATAAAAACTACTCCTTTATCCGATTTTTCCGTTATTTTTACTTTAGCTTTTATATTTCCTCTGCGAGAAGACACTTCTACCATATCACCATCATCAATTCCCAATTCATGAGCATCTTGTGGACTAATTTCTACTAAAGCTTCTTTATATATTTCATTTAGCCCCTTGGATTTCCTGGTAACCGTTCCTGTATGGAAATGATACAATACCCTACCTGTAGTAAATAAAAATGGGTATTTTTCATCTGGAAGTTCGGCAGCTTCTTTAAATTCAACAGCAGAAAATTTGCCTTTTCCTCTACTGAATTTACCTTTATGCAAGAATTGAGTCCCCGGATGATTTTCATCGAGGCATGGCCATTGCAATCCCTCTTTCTCCAATCTCGGATAAAAAATTCCACCATAGACAGGAGTAAGCTTAGCAATTTCTTCCATAATTTCGGAAGGATGATGATAACTCATCTGATAATCCATTTTCTGAGCTAATTCACTTATGATTTGCCATTCTGGTTTTGCTTCACCGATAGGATCAATAGCCTTACGAATTCTTTGAACTCTTCTTTCTGTATTTGTGATTGTTCCATCTTTTTCAGCAAAGCTAACTCCTGGTAATATTACATCTGCAAGCTCAGCCGTCTCAGTCATAAACATATCAGAAACAACTAAGAATTCTGTTTTCTTTAATGCTTCACGGGCATGGTTTAAATCCGGATCAGACATCGCTGGATTTTCTGCCATAATAAAGATACCTTTAATCTTTCCTTCATAAGCAGCATTCAGTATTTCAACGACAGTCAGCCCTACCTTTTCAGGTAAAGTGACTCCCCATGCTTTAGAAAATTTTTCCCTAACCTGGGGATCAGCAACAGATTGATAACCAGAATACACGTTTGGCAATGCTCCTAAATCACAGGCACCTTGAACATTGCTTTGTCCCCTTAACGGGTTAACCCCGGAGCTTTCTTTGCCGACATTTCCAGTTAACATCGCTATATTAGCAGTAGAAAGAACATTGTCTGTACCGGTCGTATGCTGGGTAATACCCATAGAATAGATTAATGAAGTACTATCGGATTGTGCGTAAATGCGAGCTGCTTTCCTTATATCTTCTGCAGGCACACCTGTAATTTTCTCAACTATTTCCGGCTTATACTTCAATACAACTTTTTTAAGCTCTTCATAGCCTTCTGTTCTTTCATTGATAAATTCCTTATCTTCCAGGCCCTCGGTAATGATGACATTCATCAATCCATTAAATAAGGCAACATCTGTACCGGGTTTTTGCCTCAACCACAAGGTTGCATATTTGGTTAGTTCGATTTCCCTGGGATCTGCAACAATTAATTTTGCTCCATTCTTCGTTACTGCCCTTTTGATCTCTAAGGCAATAATAGGATGGTTCTCAGTAGTATTTGATCCAGTCAAGTAAATTGCCGAAGCATTGGCAATCTCTTTAATCGAATTGGTCATAGCTCCGCTTCCAAAAGCCATGGCTAATCCGGCAACAGTTGCAGAATGGCACAAACGGGCACAATGGTCAACATTATTCGTGCCTAAAACAGCCCTGGCAAACTTCATAAGCAGATAATTTTCCTCATTGGTGCATTTAGCAGAAGAAAGGACTGCAAGACTATCGTTTCCGTGTGTATGTTTTATTGTGCTAAATTTTTTACTAATCAAATCAAGCGCTTCTTCCCAAGATGCAGGTTCCAGTTTGCCATTTTTCCTAATTAATGGAGTTTTCAAACGATCATCGCGATGGATATAGTCATTACCAAAACGTCCCTTCACACAGAGATTAATTCCGTTAACGACGCTATCGGCATTTGAAGTGACCTTAACGACTTTTCCGTCTTTGACATTAAGATCAAAACCACATCCACATCCGCAATAATTACAGGTTGTATGAACTTTCTTGAATTCCCAGACTCTGCCTTTCCCAATGGCTGATTTATCGGTAAGCGCTCCTACAGGACATACTGCAACGCATTGACCACAGGAAACACATTGAGAATAATCGGGATTTTCTTCCGATCCGATCGTTATATTTGTTTCATGTCCCAATCTATTACCCAAGCCTGCAACAACCTTTGTCTCCTGCCCACGGAATCCAATACCAATCGCTTTTGATTGCTGAATCTCATTGCATACTTCTACACATCTACGGCAAAGAATACACTTGTTTAAATCCCTCAATATAAATGGATTACTATCATCCAGCGGTAAATGCTTTTCATTTCGGCCAAATCTAGATTCTTTGATTCCATATTCATATGCCAAATTCTGTAAATCACATTCCCCATTCTTCTCACAAGTCATACAATCAAGAGGATGAGAATTGATCAGTAACTCCAAAACAGTTCTGCGTGCTTTCACTACTCTTTCGTTATGGGTATGAATGACCATACCTTCTCTAATTGGATAAACGCAAGAGGCAGCCAAGCATGGCATGCCTTCAACTTCTACAACACATATACGACAAGAACCCGGGTAGTGATTGATTTCTGGCATGGCACAAAGAGTAGGTATACGAATGCCATTTTCCCTAGCAACCTCAAGTATCGTTTCCCCTTCTTTAGCTTTTAATGTTTTTCCATCAATCGTTACCGTCACTTCTTTCATCATTTCTTCTCCCTCTCTTCATTATAAAAACATTTTTCTACCTCTAGCTTAATATTATTCATGGTTTTTCTTACCAGAGATTTCGTCTTTTTTTCTGCATTACTCTTTGTTTCAAACATATCGTTTAATCCTTTCTTGTAATTTTCGAGTTTATTCTTCCCGATATTCACAACGTAAGCATCTGCTGCCTTCTCTGCAGGCAACTTCTTTAGGCCAAGTCTTTTCTACTTCGTCATAAATTCCTCTTTCTTCTACAGGAATTAGATGAACCTTGGAACGCTTATAATCTACCGGCTCAGCTTCAGGATCAAACTCTACACTAATAGGATCTTTTATTCTCCATGGATATACTCTAGCCTTCCCGCTTAAATAAAAATCAATTGCCTCTGCTGCATTCTGAGCTTCTCCAATAGCTTCTACAACTGTAGCAGCACCTAACACTACATCTCCACCAGCAAAAATATCTTTAACCTTCGTCATTCCTTTTTCAGTGGGTATTGTATCATTTCGATTTAACTCGATTTTTTCATCCTTCAGTAAATCAAAGATTTTGGGCTTTTGTCCAATGGCCAAGATAAGGCTATCTACCTTTTTAATAAAAGTAGATCCTTCTATTTCCACAGGTCTACGCCTTCCAGAATTATCATAGTCTCCTAATTTCATGTTAACCAATGTAATTTCCAGGTGATCTTTTTTAGGGGTTACTCCTTTAATATTCTGTAATAAAGAAATTTTTATCCCCTCTCTTTCAGCTTCAGTAATTTCGGCTTCATCTGCAGGCATTTCTTCTCTTGTTCTTCTATAGGCAATCGTTACATCCGCTCCAAGCCTCTTGGCAGTACGTGCAGCATCAATTGCTGAATTTCCTCCGCCAATAACTAAAACTTCTTTGCCTATTTCTAATTTTTCTTTTCGGTTAAATTTTGACAGAAAATCCAATCCGCTAAATATTCTGGGGTCTTCTATTTTGTCCATTCCAGCCATAACGCAATCCCATGACCCTATAGAAATATAAAAAGCTGCATATCCTTTTTTCCTGAGTTCTTCTAGAGTAATATCTTTTCCTACCCTCATATTGGTTTTGATCTGAACTCCATAATCTTCCAGGGCTTTAATTTCTTTCTCAACAATATCCTTTGGTAAACGGTAAGAAGGAATAGCATAGGTTAACATGCCTCCTGCCTTTGGCTGAGCTTCGAACACGGTTACTTCATAACCAAGCATTGTAAGGAAATAGGCATTGGAAAGCCCTGAAGGTCCACTACCTATGACGGCTACCTTTTTCCCGTTTTTATG
>JAFGSC010000352.1 GCA_016934875.1 Candidatus Atribacteria bacterium | reverse complement strand
TTTATTTTACATCTAAAAAATATTGAAAATAAGTTGACAAATACAATCAATGAAATATATAATAGTTGTACGGTTGTCCGTATAAGTAATAATGTTGTATATCAACTTACAAAACCAATCTTCAAGGTTCCGGAGAATTATAAACTACTCGTCTTTCTAATATTTTAAAAATACTTACCTTAGCGCATTATCTTACAGATTCAAAATAATTAGGGGAAATTTAAAAATAATCATTTTATTGATTTTGATCTCAGAACCAGGATATATGTTTATATTCTTTGACATCAAGTATATAAATATATATTTAATGTAAAAATAGACTTTCAGAAAACCCGCCCTTTAGTAAGGGCTTCAAGGATGAAGTTGGAGAATAAAATAGAAATATACTAAAAACCTTACAAGACAATGTTTTTAGAGTTTTCCGAAAAGCACTAAATCATAATGATGGGAGGTGAGCAATAAATAATATATAAGATATTTATTATTGAATTTGTTTGAAAAATAAATTAAGTATAAGGAGGGAAAAAATATGAAACGCTTCTTTTTATTTGCAATGACATTTATCCTGATGTTTGTCGTAATGACCGTTGGTGTTTTCCCGCAAGAAAAACCAACAACATTAACATTCTGGACATTCCAGGAAAGTCACAATAAGTTTTTGCAGGATGCTGTTACGACATGGAATGCAGCTAATCCGGACAGACAAATTAAACTTGAAGGTACAGTATACCCATACGAAGATATGCATAATAATCTCTTAATTTCTCTTCAATCAGGTAAGGGTGCACCAGACTTGGCAGATATTGAAATCAGTATGTATGCAAATTATTTAAAAGGAACTACACCTGCATTAGTGCCTTTAAATGATATTATAGAACCTATAAAAGATAAGCTGATTATGGGCCGATTTGATAGTTATGCTAAAGATGGAAAATACTATGGAATAGATTACCATGTTGGAGCAACAGTAATGTATTACAATACGGACATACTTGATAAAGCAGGTGTTAGTATTGATGATATTAAAACAATAGCAGACTATGTAGAAGCAGGTAAAAAAGTGGTAGCTAAAACCGGTATACCTTTTACCGTAGTAGAAGTGACCGAGCATTGGACATTCTATCAGGAAATGATTAAAGCAGGATCAGATATCTTTGCTAAGAATGGAGATGTTATACTGGATAATCAAACGAATATTGATATCTTACAGGCTTTGTCTGATTGGGTTAATAAAGACAAAATAGCGGTAGCATGTCCTGGTGGATTTACTCATTCTGAGGAATACTGGGCTTTTATGAACGATGGTGGAGCAGCTTCACTTGAGATGCCATTTTGGTATTTGAATAGATTTACAGATCATATGCCAGATTTAAAAGGTAAAATAACTGTTGCCCCCGCACCTTCATGGACTGAGGGTGGTGCCAGATCTGCAGGTATGGGAGGAACCGGTACATCCATTACAGTTCAATGCAAAAACCAGGAGTTAGCTAAAGATTTTTTAGCAGCAGCAAAATTATCAAGAGAAGGATGTATTAAAACATATACAGTACTTGGATTTGATCCTTTAAGATGGGATGTATGGGATGCTCCGGAAATTACTGCACCCAATCAGTTCACTGATTATTTTGAGAATGGAACAGATCTTTTCAATGTACTTTTGGAAGTTAAAGATGAAATCAATCCAACAGTGATTACTGATATATATCCTGCTGCAATAAATCTTCTTAAAGCGAATGCAACTTTTAAGGCAGTAAAAGAACAAAGTGCAACACCAGAAGCTGTATTAAAACAAATTGCAGACGAATTACGTGCTATGAAATAAAAGAACTAGTTAATCGGTAAAAAATACACGCTCTTTTGATACAGGATTTAGTGTAAATAAACTAAATCCTGTATCATTCCGAATCCAAAAAGTATAATTATTGTTAGCATATTATATTTAGGAATAAGGAAGATAATAGTGGGATTTAACAGAGTAAGTATAAAAGTTAAAATTAAGAAAATATATAGCGTTATTAATTCAGTAGAAGTAGTTCCTTATATATTTGTGCTGCCCTTCATAATTACATTTTTAGTATTTTTTTTATATCCAATAATTTCTTCCGTAATCATGAGCTTTCAGAATATAGCGGGATTCAGAGATGTGACATTTGTTGGGTGGAAAAATTATAGAAATTTACTTAATCCACACTACTACAGTGCATTAAAGGTAAGCTTTTTATATACATTTCTTACAATAGCTATATTAATACCCTTTCCATTAATTCTGGCAGCACTATTAAATAATAAACTCTTGCGAGGACGTAATATTTTCAGATCTTCATTATTCATGCCAGCATTAACCTCAGTTATTGTGGCGGGCATGTTCTTCAGATTTGCATTTGGTACCCAACCAACAGCGTTATTTAACCAAATTATAGGTTTTTTTGGCTTAGGACCCATTACATGGTTACAAGGGAGAAGCACTGGCATGCTTGCATTGGTTGTTTTGTGTGTATGGAGATGGACGGGTGTAAATATAGTTTATTTCCTGGCTGGACTTCAAGGAATCCCTCAAGAATTATATGAATCTGCGGATATTGATGGGGCAAACAGTTTACAAAAATTTTTTAACATTACCATACCTTCTCTCAAGCCAGTCATTATTTTTGTCACAACAATAAGTGTTTTTGGAGGATTTTCTATGTTTGCAGAAAGTTTTGCTTATTGGACTTCCAGGTCTCCGGGAGATATTGGTTTAACCCTGGTTGCTTACATATATCAAACAGGATTTAATAATAACAACTTCGGATTTGCATCAGCTATTGGCATTACATTACTTATCATCATTATGATGGTTAATGTTTTACAATTGAATCTATTTGGGTTTTTTAAAAAGGACTGATTAATCATGAGAACCAAAACAAAGGACAGCAAAACGGGATCATATTCATCTTTTATAGTATTTACTTTTATTTGTATCATTTTTTTAGCACCATTTTTTTTCATGTTGGTGACTTCATTTAAGCCAGGGCAGGAAATGCTGAGTAAAGGGCTTACCTTGAAAATAAATTTTGATGCGATGACTTTAAATAATTATAAGATAATTTTTTTTGAAGATAACAGGTATCTTACCTGGTATAAAAATAGCTTGATTATAACTGCACTTTATACAGTATTATCATTATTCTTTTCATCTTTAGTTGGATATGGCCTGGCAGTTTATAATTTTAAAGGGAAGAATCTTCTTTTTTTCATAGTACTTCTTGTCATGATGGTCCCCCTTGAAATACTATTACTTCCATTATATAGATTGATGATTACATTAAATTTGATGGACACATATCTAGGTGTTGTATTGCCCTTTGCTGTATCACCATTTGCCATTTTTTTCTTCAGACAATATATCATAGGACTTCCAAAAGAGCTAATAGAAGCTGCAAGAGTTGATGGATGTGGGGAATTTAGGATCTTTTTTAAGATCATTGCACCACTAATGAAACCTGCATTTGGTGCCATGACTATATTGCAGGCAATGACAAGCTGGAATGCTTTTGTATGGCCATTGGTAGTATTAAGATCTGCAAAGAAGTTAACTTTACCGATTGGCCTTATGTCGCTTCTTACGCCATATGGCAACTCTTATGATATGATTATGCCTGGAGCGGTGATGTCAGTTATTCCAATTGCTATTCTATTTTTGTTAAATCAAAGGGCGTTTATTGAAGGATTGACAGCTGGGGGTATAAAGCAATAAATCAGTCATTTGAAAAATAATTGATTAAAATACTTAAAAATAAAGAATGGCAGAGCGTTATAGGGTAAATTTATTTGATACTCGAATTCTTCGTGAGATTCGTTCATGCAGAATTCCGGTAATAAGAAGAAAAGAAGGTATTTTATACTGGAAAACTTTAATAAAGTAAAACTATTTACTTGGTTAGGTGTATTGATTATAATATTTATCACTACATTGTGTATCTTTGCATGTTGTGCACAATCCAACAAGTCTATAGACCAGAAAGGGGAAAATGATATAGTGGAACATCAAGATTTTAACAATCCAATTATAGAACAACGTGCGGATCCGTGGATTTACAAGCATACGGATGGTTTCTACTATTTTACAGCTTCTGTTCCGGAGTATGACCGTATTATATTGAGAAGAGCAAAAATCATACAGGATCTTGCTATGGCGGAAGAGAATATAATATGGGAAAAACATGATTCAGGTGAGATGTCAGTACATATTTGGGCACCGGAAATCCATTACATAAAGGGCAAGTGGTACATATACTTTGCTGCTGGAGGATTGGGTGGAGATATATGGGGAATTCGTCCATATGTACTTGAATGTGTTAATGGAAGCCCAATGACTGGAAGGTGGATTGAAAAGGGCATCATGCAAAAATCACCGGAAGATAAATTTTCTTTTAGCAATTTCTCTTTAGATGCAACCACCTTCGAGCATAACGGGGTAAGATATTTTGTATGGGCACAGAAGACCGGTGAGTTTAACCACCCTTCCAATTTGTATCTTGCAGAAATGGAGAATCCATGGACTATTAAAGGTGTACCTGTAATGATTACAACACCAGAATATAGTTGGGAAAAAATAGGTTTTTGGGTGAATGAAGGAGCTGCAGTCATTAAGAGGAATGATAGAATATTTATCAGTTACTCTGCCAGTGCTACCGATTCTAACTACTGCATGGGACTTTTAACCGCTTCTGATACTGCTGATTTACTGGATCAAAATTCATGGAAAAAATCTCCGGAACCTGTGTTTAAAAGCAGCGAAGAAAATAGCCAGTATGGTCCGGGACACAATAGCTTTAGCATATCTGAAGATGGCAACAAAGATATACTAGTATATCATGCAAGAAACTATAAGGATATTGTAGGAGATCCTCTTTATGACCCCAACCGTCACACTCGTGCCCAGATTTTTAACTGGAATGAGGATGGAACTCCCAATTTTGGAATCCCTGTCCCTGATTGAGAAATTCCCTGGTTTCTTGAAATGATAACTAAAATAAAAAAGTTTTTTTAGAAAATGTTTGAAGCAGGGGTTAGCAATGAAAAAAGTAAATTGTACCATTGATAAAGAAAATAAAATCGCAGAGATTGATGAAAGAATATATGGTTCATTTATTGAACATCTAGGACGTGCAGTCTATGGAGGAATCTATGAACCCAGTCATCCTAAAGCGGATGAACTTGGTTTTCGTAGAGACGTTATAGATCTGGTGAAAGAATTACATGTTCCCATTATCCGTTATCCCGGTGGTAATTTTGTCTCCGGATATAACTGGGAGGACGGGGTTGGTCCCAGGAAAAAAAGAAAAAGAAAATTAGAACTTGCCTGGAGAGCTATTGAAACTAACCAAGTGGGAATCAATGAATTTATGGAATGGTCAAAACGAGTAAATACGGAAGTGATGATGGCTGTAAATTTAGGAACAAGAGGAGTAGATCAAGCGAGAAATCTTGTTGAATATTGTAATCACCCTAAAGGAAGTTATTATAGTGATCTGCGAATAGAACACGGTTATAAAAAACCCTATAAAGTAAAAACCTGGTGTCTAGGTAATGAAATGGATGGACCCTGGCAGATTGGTCATAAGACGGCAGAAGAATATGGTCGCTTGGCATGTGAAACCGCAAAGGTAATGAAATGGGTTGATCCTACCATCGAATTAGTGGTTTGTGGAAGTTCCCATAAATTGATGGACACTTACCCGAAATGGGAATCCACTGTACTGGAGCATACTTATGAAAATGTAGATTATATTTCTCTCCATAATTACTATGGAAACCTTGAAAATGATACGCCTAACTATTTGGCAAAATCACTTGACATGGATGCTTTTATCAAATCGGTGATTGCTACCTGTGATTATATAAAAGCTAAAAAGAGAAGCAAAAAAAGCATTAATCTTTCTTTTGATGAGTGGAATGTATGGTTTCATTCGAGAGAGCAGGATAAAGAAATTGAACCTTGGTCTGTTGCACCGTCGCAATTAGAAGATGTGTATAATATGGAGGATGCTTTGTTAGTAGGAAGTTTATTGATTACTCTTCTTAAAAATGCAAATCGTGTAAAGATAGCATGTTTGGCTCAACTGGTTAATGTTATTGCCCCTATTATGACTGAAAATGGCGGGAGAGCATGGCGTCAGACAATTTTTTATCCTTATATGCATGCTTCAATATACGGAAGAGGGTATGTTTTAAACCCACTTATAAAATCACCAAAATATGATAGTAAGGACTATACAGACGTACCAGTGCTGGATTCTGTTGCAGTGGTAAATGAAGAGAAAGATGAAATGACTATTTTTGCAATAAACAAGGATATGAAAGATATACTTGATATTCACTGTGATATAAGGGGGTTTATAGATTGTAAACTTATAGAACATATTGTGCTCCAAAATGATGATGTGAAAGTAACAAACTCGAAAGATCACCCATTGAGGGTTGTGCCGCAGTTTAAAAATGATGTTGTTATAGAGGAAGGTTACTTAAAGACTTTACTACCAAAGCTATCCTGGAACGTAATAAGATTATCAATAAATAAATAAAATTGATAGCGATGATGGTAACTTTAGAAATTATTTAAAAGTGGAAAGAGCAAGTAGGGGGTACATTGTACTCTTTACTAATAAAGGAGGTGAAAAAAGAATAACGATTTTTACTTACACCTTATATTCAGGTTGCTATAGTGAGGTTAGTGCAAAAAAATTATTAGGAAATATTAAAAAGGAGAAAAAATTATGTTAAAGAAAATCAATCTTCTAGTTTTGTTAGTATTGACTTGCGTTACTCTTCTGGTATTACCGGTAATAGCTCAGGCAGAAGGACCTGTAGTCATTTACTTTTTCCCAGGTGGTGCTCCCG
>JAFGSC010000351.1 GCA_016934875.1 Candidatus Atribacteria bacterium | reverse complement strand
TAGGCGCCGCGCTCGAAAAGCTCGATGGTGTTGGCCGTCCAGAAGGTTGCGGGGAAAGAGTGGCCTTCGGTGCTATTTTTCAATAAAAATCTCCTAAAAAAACAATTTTATGGGAATAATCTATTAGGTCCCCTATAAATAAATGTAACCTCTCGAACATTTTTAATGTTTAGCAGTATCATTAACATTCTTGTCAAACCAAAACCGAACCCCCCATGAGGTGGACATCCATGTTTAAAAAAATCTAAATAAAATTGAATGGGTTCAAGATGCAATCCTTTTTCTAAAGCCTGTTGAGCAAGAACTTTATAACGATGTTCTCGTTGAGCGCCAGTTGTTATTTCAAGTCCTTTCCATAATAGGTCGAAGCTCTTAGTTAACAAAGAATTACTTGAGTGCCGCATATGATAAAAAGGTCGAACTGAAACTGGATAATCAGTTAGAAAAATAAAATCATGGTTATATTTTTCTTTGATAAATTTACAAAGCAATCTTTCTCCGTTTGGATCTAAATCTTCTTTGTTTTCTGTTGGGAGGGAATATCCTTCTTTTTGAAGTATTTTAATGGCCTCTTTCATAGAAATTCTTGGGAAAGGAATATCGGGGACTTCGACTTCGACTCCAAATTTAGCAAAAATCTCCTTCCCAAAGTTTTCCTTAATTTTTAATAAAATATATTTTATCCACTTTTCTTCAAATGACATAATATCTTCATGCGAATCAATCCAAGATATTTCTACATCTACGCTTGTAAATTCCGTATCATGCCTAGATGTGAAAGAAGGATTAGCCCTGAACACTGGCCCAATTTCAAATACTTTATTAAAACCAGCAGCCATTGCCATTTGCTTATAAAATTGAGGGGATTGCGCCAAATAAGCGGTTTTTTCAAAATAAGGCACTTTAAATAACTCTGCCCCTGATTCACTGGGGGTTCCCATTAATTTCGGAGAGTGAATCTCAATAAAACCATCTTTGATCCAAAATTCACGCATTGACATTTCAATTAATGTTTGTACTTTAAATATGAGGTTATTCTCTGGAATTCGAAGATCCAAATATCTCCAATTAATTCGGAAATCTAATTCGGGTTTTATTTTTCCAAATAAATCGTAAGGCAATGGAGATTCGCTATGATTTTCGACATGAAGTTCTTTTAATTGAATTTCAATTCCACCCATTTTAACATGAGGGTTTTCACAGACTTTTCCGACAACTGTAACCGCAGTTTCGGAAGTAAGTTTAGCAATAACATCAGCTAATCCTGGATTCTCTGCTCTTTCTAATATCGCTTGTACTGTTCCTGAATGGTCTCTTATAACAATAAATTGAATTTTGCCTTTATCACGAATTGATTGAATCCACCCCTGAATTTTTGTGCTATTGTTAATGTTCAATTTCAATTGACTAATTTCAGTCCGTTTCATTAGCATATCCTTTTTTAATTTTCGGCCCAAATAAATGAAAAACCTGGATCTTTAGAATTAATGATATCATACAAATTCCTACTAATCGATGATAAATCTGAAAATTCCCTCATGAAGAAATTGAATTCCACTAAATCATTTTTTGAGATTTTTTTTGCGGGTCTGCTTGCGTACTGTTTATAACTATAAATTGTGGCAAACATTTCTCCGTCAAGCTTATCATCATCGAAGATTGATACAATATGGCTTGGGATATAATCAACCAAATATACCTTTAATTTATGGTTATTAATATATTCGAGGAAATTATCATAAATAAATTTTAAAAACTTTTGACCGTCTCCTTTATTGTCAATTCTTCCACTCTCTATTAATTTTACTGCATTTGATTGGTTAGGATTAATTACAATGAAGACAACCTGTCCTTCTTTATAATCAAGCATGCTTTTTATAGAATCTTCATTTTCTTTTACTAATATTATTGGTGCAACTGCAATGAATTTGGCTTTTCTTGAATATTTAAATCTATTTTCAAAATCACTTTTTATATCACTCCAAAGTCTCTTAGGAAAGAGATTTTTTATAAATTTATCTCTTTCGTGATTTTCAATAACAAATTTAAAAAAAACTCCTGAAAGTAGAATTAGGCAAAATTTAAACAAATAAAAGGTCCCCAATTTCTTGATAAGCCATTCATCAACAAGAGTGATATATGATAAAAAAACCAAAATACATGTTGTTATAACAGTAATGTATGTTCCTATATTTTTTCTTTCATTAAAATCTTTTTTGATTAACTTTACTGAAAGCATTGGTTATGCCTCCTGGCGATATTATGGATTGGGATTTCTTTTAAAAAGTCTAGGGAATGCAATTGCATCTCTTGTGTGATTCAATTTTAAAAGGAAACGAATAATTCTTTCAATACCCATCCCAAAACCGCTATGGGGGACAGAACCAAATCTTCGCAAATTATAATACCACTCATTTGATTTTTCGATTATTTTCCCTTTTTCCTTAACTCTTTCTAAAAATTCTTTTGGTGTCCAAATCTTTTCTGCAATTCCCAATAATTCACCATACCCATCATGGCTAATTAAATCAGCGGTTTTTGTCAATTTTCTATTGTATTTATCAATTAAATATGGATATGGTTCTGTTTTTCTTGGTAAGCCGGTTATCCAAAATAAAGTTTTAAAGTCTTTCCCAATTTCTTTTAGGTTTCGATCACTTAAACTCTTACCAAATTCGATTTTGTGGCCCTTTTTCTTCAATATTTTAATAGTATCGCTGTATGAAATTCTTGGGAATGGTAATTTATTCATAAGTGACAAATCACTTTCTACTTCTAATGTTGCCATTTCATTTTGAGTTTCATTTTTTATTCGATTAAAAACAAAAACAATCATTTCTTCAACAAATCTGAGGATATCCTCGAAATCAGCAAAAGCAATTTCGGCCTTAAGATGCCAATATTCCGCTAAATATCTTTTGCCTCTACTCTTTTCTGCTCTAAAGCTAGGATTAATGCAATATACTTTTTCGAATGCACTGATTGCGCTTTCAAGATAGAATGCCATGCACTGAGTTAGAAAAACATTTTTCCCAAAAAAATCTATATTAAAAGCGATATTTTCATCTTCGTATAGAAGTAACTCTGTTAATATTGGTCCATTGAACTCAATGAACCCATGTTTTTCGAACCAATCCCGGAAAAATATTAATAAAACATGACGAAATTTTAATACGGCTGCCAATTTACTATTTCGTAGATACAAATGTCTATTTGATAAAACCTTATCAGAATATTTTGGTTCAAAAACATTGAAATTACTTCTTGGGCTTGGGGATATAGAAAAATCAACATTTCCTATAATTTCGATTTTAGCAATTTCTATTTCAAACTTCCCTTCTTTTCGATTTTTTAATACTCCGATAACTTTTACAGAGGTTTCTATTTGAAATTTACTCGCTTCCAAAAAAATATCCGATTCTCTACTAGTAAAAACTTGAATTTGTCCTGTGGAATCAACTAAATCAAAAAAAAGAAAATTGCTCGTTATATGTTTTCTTGATATCCAGCCAAAAATACGAACGGTTTCTCCGGATTTTTTTAAAAACAAATCGCGAATATAGATATTTTTCATTTGTCAATTATAAAACACTTTGACTAAAAAATCATTTGCATTAGCAATTCCTGTGTAAATTAATTTAGAACCTGTTTTTTTTTATGATTGAGGGAACAATACATTATTTGTAATTTTTCTTCAGCCATGCGTTCAGTTCCTTGAGGGGGATTTTGACCTGTTCCTGGCTGGACATGTCCTTGACCGAGACCGTGCC
>JAFGSC010000350.1 GCA_016934875.1 Candidatus Atribacteria bacterium | reverse complement strand
TAAGTTTGGATTATATGAACCTATTCATGGAAGTGCCCCAGATATTCAAGGCAAAGATATTGCCAATCCCCTAGCAATGATTTTATCTGTTGCTATGATGTTAGAATACTCATTTGGGGAAAAAGAAGCAGCTCTTAATATTCAAAAGGCAGTTGACTCTGTACTGAAAAAGGGTTATCGCACTGTGGATATTTTTAGAGATGGAGATACGAAAGTATCAACAATAAAAATGGGGGATCTTATAGTTTCTGAGATCTTGGGATAATGATTTTGAGATGTGGTATTTGAACATCGCTAAAAAAATTTTTTCAAATAGTAAGGCTAATTATACAGTAGTAATTCATAACCGAGCGACGGTATGCAAGAAAAATACTTTTACATAAATTCAACAATGTATACAACCTTTATCGGGTATCAATGAGAGCATAGAAAAAGGGCAGTGATGACAATCTGTTATGTAAACTATATTTTATTCTATGGTGTTTAAGGCACACTTCATACCTATTCGGTGTGGCACTACATAATGTGTACCTATTTTCTCAGTTGAAGATTGTTTGGGACTTACAGTAGAGACTATATTATAGTTGGAAGGAGGGATTTAATAAAGTTTACTAAAAATTAATAAGTGTGAAAAGTGTGTAGTAATTGTAAAGTTCTAGTTAAAAATAAGATTAATTAAATATATAAAATAATAAGGAGGAAAAAATGTTTAAGAAAGGTTTAATATTGATATTTGTTTTGGTGCTGTTTAGTGTTTCTAGTTTTTTAGTCAGTGCTGCCGAATATACTTTTAGGGTAGGTCATACCAATCCCTCAGACCATTATTATCAATTCGCTTTGGAGTATTTTGCTGAAAAGGTAGCCGAAAAAACAGATGGCAAAGTTGAAATACTTGTATTTCCAGCCGACCAGTTGGGTGGACAGAGGCAGGAAGTCGAAGGTTGTACCATGGGGACTCACGATATGGTATTGACTTCCACGATGGTTCTTTCAAACTTTGAGCCCACAATTGGTGTATTTGATATGCCATTCCTTTTTACTAATCGAGAGCATGCGTATATTGTAGCAGACGGTGAAATTGGGGCTGAAGTAGCTGCAAAATTAGAACCAGTAGGGCTTAAACTCCTTGCATATTGGGAAAATGGTTTTAGATATATAACCAATTCAAAACGCCCTATCGTAGAACCCGAAGATGTTAAAGGATTAAAAATTAGGGTTCCAGAAAGTCCAGTTTTCCTTGAGACATTTACAACATTAGGTGCTGCTGCAACACCTATGGCTTTTGGAGAAGTTTTCTCGGCACTTCAGCTTGGAACAGTCGATGGTCAGGAAAATCCGGCAGGCCATGTTATTGTCAATGCTTTTTATGAGGTTCAGAAATATATTTCTTTAACCGGTCACTTCTATACCTATGAACCACTAGTAATGAGCAAGAATCTTTATGACAGCCTGTCGACTGATATTCAAAAAGCGCTTATGGAAGCGGCAGCGGAAGCACGTGATTACGAACGCCAAGCTTCCCAGAAATTTGATGAAGACTGTTTAGTGCAAATAAAAGAGAAAGGAATGACCATCTTAGAAGTTGATAAGCCAGCATTCCAGAAGGCTGTACAGCCAGTGTATGATAAATATGCAGACAAATATGGCGAATTGATAGAAAGAATTAAGGCTTTGGATCCAACAAAATAATATTAAGAACGAGAAAATTTGTAATGCATGTTCGTTTATAAAAAATTGAAGGGAAAGTAAATATCATAATTTATTTTCCCTTCAAAACATTTAGCTAATAGGATGAGGAGGGAAAATAAGTTTGCCATGTCAAAGATTTTCAGTAAAATACTTGTTCCTATCAACAAATTGATTAGAATATTAATGATATTGAGTTTTTCTATTATGGTTATCCTGATATTTGCTCAGATCATTTACAGATATGTTCTTATTAGGCCAATACCTTGGGCCGAGGAAGCTGCTAGATTTTTCTTTGTATGGGCAACATTTCTTGGAGCCAGTGTTGCAGTTAAAAACAGGGCACATATAAATGTTAGTTTTCTTGTAGATAAAATATCAGTAAATTATAAAAAATATGAGAAGCCATTAATTTTATCTAGTTATATTCTATGCATCATATTCTTGTCTGCGATTACTTTCTATGGTTTAAGGATTTCTTTTCATGTTAATAAACAAACATCTCCTGCACTTCAACTACCCATGATTTACCCTTATTTGGCTATACCAATAGGAACATTTATGATGGTGATAAATTTTATTGCTATCTTATTAGAAGAAATTGAAAACCATAAAGCAACATCTCCAAAAAAGTAGCAATTAATATTCATAACTAGAATAGAAAGAGGATTAGAATATAAAAATGAGATTGGGGGGTGCATTGACTTGACGTCATTATTTCTTTTTGGATTGTTAGTTTTATTTCTTATCTGGGGATTGCCGATTGCTGTTGCCCTGGGAATTGCTGTTTCATTATCTATACTAAAGTTCACTACTGTTCCTCTTTTGATAGCACCTCAGGTAATGTTTAAAGCAGTTGACAGTTTCCCTCTTATG
>JAFGSC010000071.1 GCA_016934875.1 Candidatus Atribacteria bacterium | reverse complement strand
TCAATAAATGGATGCAGCATTCTCACAGCAATCGCGTGAAAAGTACCGATCCATATCGGATGACTGTAGAGTATTTGCCTGTTTAAAGACTGACTCAACTTGCTGATTCTTCCTTTCATTTTATTAGCCGCCTTGTTCGTAAAAGTAACGGCCAAGATATTTCCTGGTGAAACATTTTTCTGTTCGATGAGGTAAACCACTCGCTGAGTCAGTACACTTGTTTTACCACTGCCTGCCCCGGCAACCACTAAAATTGGTCCATCACCCGCAAGAATAGCCTCTCTTTGGGGAACATTATACTTTTCTAGCATCTTTTACACCTTTCATCATTCTTGCAATTCAAACCATATAAATAAAAAAACCGGCATACGCATCAACAAGAAATCCAGGGAAAATTATAGTATTCTACAATAAACCCTGGATTTTCAATAAAGGCGATATTTTAATCATCTTTATTATTGTTTATTGAAATAACTTTTCTAACCTTTTCATTCCCTCTTCAATCTGAGGCATCGAAGTTGCATAGGATAGTCGCAGGTATCCTTCGGCTTCAAAAGCAACACCCGGAACAACGGCTACCTCTGCTTTGCTCAAAATGAAATCTGCCAATTCAAGCGAGCTTTTGATTTCTTTTTTATTCAAGGTCAAACCAGAATTAAACAGTTGAGTAATATTAGGAAAGGCATAAAATGCACCTTTGGGCATATCACATTGGAAACCTTTAATTTGACTGAGCGCCTGAACCATAAACCTTCTTCTTCGGTCAAATTCAGTACGCATGGATTCAATCGAATCCTGGTTACCTTCCAGTCCTTCTACACTTGCTTTCTGGGCAATAGAATTTGCATTTGAAGTACAATGCCCCTGAAGTTTGGACATGCCAAAAATGATTTCTTCGGGGCCTGCCGTATAGCCAATTCTCCATCCAGTCATAGCATAGGATTTTGACATACCATTAATCAAAATCACTTTTTCTTTTATTTCTGGTCCGAAGGAAGCAATCGATACATGCTCAGCATCGTCATAGACTAATTTTTCGTAGATTTCGTCACTGATACAATAGATATCCTTTTTCACAAGTATCTCAGCAATCTTTTTCAACTCCTCAGGATTGTAAACTGCACCTGTCGGATTGTTCGGTGTGTTCAAAAGCAGGATCTTCGTTCTATCGGTAATACTTTTCTGCACCAGTTCTGCGGTCAGTTCAAATTGATTTTCCTGTTTGGTTTCAATAAAAACTGGCTTTGCCTGGGCTAATTTAATTTGTTCAGTGTAACTTACCCAACAGGGAGTGGGCAATAACACCTCGTCCCCGGGGTTGCACAATGCCATCAAGGCGTTATAAAGTGAGTGTTTTGCGCCATTGGAAATTAATATCTGTTTCGCATGGTAAGATAAACCTTGATCTCTTTTTAATTTATCAATCACGGCATTTTTTAATTCAGGAATTCCGGAATCGGTCGTATAGTGAGTAAACCCACTTTTAATAGCCTTGATAGCCTCTTCGCGTATATTTGTAGGTGTATCAAAATCAGGTTCCCCTGCTCCAAAACTGATAATCTTTTTGCCCTCAGCTCTCATTTTTAAAACCTGTGAAGTAATTGCCAAGGTTTGAGAGGGACAGATATTCTTCACACGATCGGATAATTGAATCATCTTTATTGTCCTTCCATGAAATTTAAAAAATTGTTATGTTATACAAAATCCAGCCAATCAAGATATTGTTGTTCCTTACCCTGGAAAATATTGAACAATTTTTCCTGTATTTTCTTGCTGACAGGACCTCTTTCGCCTGAACCAATCAAGTAATGGTCGATCTCTCGTATCGGAGTCAGCTCAGCAGCCGTTCCGGCAAAAAATGCTTCATCAGCCAGATACAACGAGTCTCGTGCAACAAATTCCTCCCTGACTTCAATATTCATATCTTTCGCTATGGTCATGATCGTCTTTCGGGTAATACCTTCTAATACAGAGGTTAATGGCGGAGTACAAAGGATTCCATCCTTAACCCAAAAAATGTTTTCACCAGAACCTTCTGCAACATAGCCATTGCTATCCAGTAAAATGGCTTCTTCTGCCCCGGCCTCGATTGCTTCCATTTTAGCAAAGATAGAATTGACATAATTTCCACATATTTTTGCCTTAGGTGAAGTACTATTGATATTATTTCTGACCCAGCTTGCTATTTTCGCACTGATGCCCTTAGCGAGCGCCTCTTCCCCTAAGTATGCTCCCCATTCCCAGGCAGCAATCATCACCTGTACCGGACAAGTAAAAGGATTCAAGCCAAGCTGGTTAAAGCCTCGATAAACCAATGGTCGAATGTAACAACCATTTAAATGATTTACCTTTACAGTATCTTTAATTGCTTGTCTTATTTCTTCCTTGGAAAAAGGAACATCAAGTTTCAATATCTTTGAAGAATTGAATAAACGTTCCACATGATCCTTTAATCTAAAAACCGAAGTCCCCTGTTCCGCTTGGTATGCCCTGATACCTTCAAAAATACCACTGCCATAGTGTAAGGCGTGCGTTAAAACATGCACCTTTGCATCATCCCAGTCAATAAACTGTCCATCCATCCATATCTTTTCAGCTTTCATACGATCAATCCTCCTCAAGAATTTTAATTGTCATTATAAAAATAAAAGAGGAAATCTCCAGGTAATCAAGGTTTCCTCATTGTTTATCATAAACTCTTTGGTAAATATAATCTATATTCCTTAAAAAATAATTATAATCGAAACAGAGATCAATTTCATCTCTGGTCATATATTTTTTTATTTCCTTATTTTTTAAGATAAATTCTCTAAAATTGCCATTCTTACTCCTGGATTCCATGGCTGTTTCCTGTACAAGTTGATATGCCTTTTCCCTTGATAATCCCTTCCTGGTCAGCTCCAGCATAACCCGCTGAGAAAAAATAATTCCTCCGGTTAATTCCAGATTCTTTTTCATATTTTCTTGATTGACCTGTAGGGTATCTAAAATAAAATAAAATTTCTTTAGCATATAATCCAACAATATCGTACTATCAGGAAGGATAATTCTTTCCACGGATGAATTTGAAATATCCCTTTCATGCCAAAGGTTATTATTTTCAAAAGCAGATAGGGCATAACCTCTTATGACCCTCGATAAACCGCAAATTCTCTCACACAAAATGGGATTTTTTTTATGGGGCATAGCAGAAGAACCTTTCTGGCCAGGAGCAAAACTCTCCTCCAACTCGGATATTTCTGTCCTCTGCAAACTGCGAATTTCGGTGGCAAACTTTTCTAGAGAAGATGCAATCACCGCTAAAACGCTTATGTAGTGAGCATGCCGATCCCTTTGAATGATTTGGCTGGAGATAGCTGCTGCTTTCAAACCTAATTTCCGGCAAACCATCTCTTCGATTTTTGGATCAATATGAGCAAACGTACCTACGGCTCCAGATATTTTACCATAACTTATTTCTTCGCTTACTTGAAGCATTCGGTTAAGATTTCTCACCATTTCAGAATACCACAAGGTCAATTTGAAACCAAGGGTAATCGGCTCTGCATGAACTCCATGTGTCCGACCGATCATGATGGTATCCTTATATTGATAGGCCATTTGCCGAATCTTCTCGATGACTTCTTCAATATCTTTGATTAACAATCCTGATGCCTTTTTTAATTGAAGGCTTAAAGAGGTATCCAGGATATCAGAAGAAGTTAATCCCTGGTGAAAATAACTGGAATATTCACCCAGGTTCTCTCCTATATTCGTGGTAAAAGCCAGGACATCATGTCTGGTAATCTTCTCAATTTCATTTATTCTATCAATTGAATAGGTTGCTTTGGTTTTGATCAATTCAAAGATATCTTCAGCCAACAACCCCAAGTCTTTGCGTGTTTCGCAAACTGCCAGTTCAACTTTAAGCCAAGAATTGTATTTTTCCTCTTCTTTCCAAATAAGTTTCATTGGATTCAATGCATATCTTTCAATCAATTGCGTTCACCCCGTATTTTGATCATGCTCTATTGAAATATAAATCAATATTTTTTTATCTGATAATGGTTTGATAACGATTTGGACCTACTGAAATCAAAGTAATTTTGCTGTTTGTTAAAGATTCCAACCTTTCAATATATCTCTTTGTGTTGGCAGGTAAATCTCCATATTTTGTGATATGGCTAATATCTTCCATCCAACCGTCTAATTCTTCATAAACTGGCTGAATATACTGCACTAATTCACTGTCAGCAGGGAAAAAAGAATAAACCTGGTTATGAATACGATACTCCCTACATATTTTAATCTTGCGAAAAGTGCCTAATACATCCAATTTTGTCAGAACCATTTCCTTGATCCCATTAATTCGATTGGCGTAATTGACTACTGGAGCATCAAACCAACCGCACCTACGAGGTCTTCCAGTCGTTGCACCGTATTCATGGCCGATGTCCCTGATTTCCTGGCCAATCGAATCTGCTAATTCTGTAGGAAAAGGTCCTTCTCCGACTCGGGTTGTATAGGCTTTGGTTATGCCAATGACTTTTTCGACATAAACCGGACTAATACCACAACCTGTACAAACACATCCTGCCATAGGATTCGAAGAGGTAACATAGGGATAAGTTCCGTGATCTACATCCAGCATCGTCCCCTGCGCGCCCTCAAAAAGAATATTTTTATGATTTGCCAGCTGTTCACTAAGAAAAAGTGAACCATCGATCACATAATTCTTGATCATTTTGCCGTATTGATTGTATTGATCCTTGATCTCCCTTATTTTTTCATCGTTAAGATCGATATGGTAATTAAGAAAAAGATATTTTTTCTTTTGTA
>JAFGSC010000349.1 GCA_016934875.1 Candidatus Atribacteria bacterium | reverse complement strand
TTATGATTCATAATCATGAGGTCGGGGGTTCAATTCCCCCTCTCGCTACAAAGCTTAACCCTGTGGAAGCCGTCAGGCTGACACAGGGCTTTTTTGTTTAAAGCCCGTGAGCTCGCTCACAGGGCTGAAAAACAAAAAAGCCCTTAGTCAGGCGTCAGCCTGACAGGGTTAAGCGTTGTTAAGCACTCCCCTCGGGAATCGCCGAAGGCAATTCCCCCTCTCGCTACATTGAAAATAAGACAGTTATAAGTATTTATTTATAACTGTCTTTTTGTTTGAATACACAAATGAATACACAAATGAATACACAGAAAATGCATTAAATCTCTTAAATCAAAAAAATGAGCTCAAGTACAATGAATCCATATAGGTTGACTATACCTTGCTTTCCTATCAGAATAAGAAGGTTTTCGTTAAATAGAGGTATATTGCTGTTGTAAATCTTCATTGCGCGCGATCAACAAATAAACATCGTCTACTGAAATAACACTGATCTGATCAGGCTTCTTGACGTAGTAAAGGTAAAAATGTTTAAGGTTACGGAAACTTTTCAGGTGAAAGAAAATAAGTATTGTTATTATTTCGCTGTCAGACATTTGAGGTTCCCTTTCTTTGTATTTCCCTTGGCCACATTTACTGATCTGATAATTTTTAATCGCCATGTGGAGTTCTATACAAAAGAAACGACATGAAAAAAATTTCTATAATTTTATCATTGTAATCCAATTTCATCGAACGGACGTTAAATTTGTGTAATGAACTCTGGCTACTAACTAATTTTATGTTAAAATGTCTGCACAGTATTCCAAATCATATTTTTATAAGCACAATGATTTTAATATCAAAAGAGCCTTAAAAGTGGCATTAAACGATAAAAGTGAAACCAACAGAAAACTAGCTACAGATAATATTTGCAGTGCGATACAGTTAGAGTGTAAATCAAAGGAACAATTATTAAAAAGACTTCTGAACTATGCTAAAAGAAACAACGATAAAGGAAAAATTACAAAATCAATTCTTGCAAGTTGTGTTAATAAACCAAATAGTCTTGGGGGTTATTGCTCATCAGCACTAAAAACGATAATACTAATAAATGATGATTGGAGTCGAAATCTTATTAAGGATTATCTTTCAAATTCAGATATTTCTCGGTATATGAAAACGGAAATAATTGAATGTATTTTAACAAATTTTGGTGCAAAAAGTGGTTATTCTTTAAACCTAACTCACGAGGACTTAAAATCTATTAATGATTATGACTGGTATCATATCTATGCAAAAGCAAAGGATCCGGAAGATAATTTAGTTAAAATGATTGAAGATTATCTCTTCGAAAGGAGTAGCAAATGCAAAGAGTTTGACAACCTTTTCGTCTCAGCCTTGGTAGAAAATAAAAGGCTAAGGATTGTTCCATATCTCATTGAAGAGGGATTGAAAAGTAGTGAAGGTGTAATAAGAGAGTTTTATGTGCCTAAAAAACTTTTCAAAGATTATGCATCGATACTAAAGAGACTTTTCTGGATTGATAAAACATCTGAGAAAACAGAAGGAAGAGGAAGCATATATTATGAAAAGTATAAATATGATACATCTGATTCTACGCAAGCACTAAAAGAATTGTGTGAGATTAAATCTGATTTCTCTTCATTTATTCTAAACATAGTAAAAGACAGAAAACCAATTGAAAAAACTGCTTGGCGCGAGCAAATTACTGACGATTGGGTGGATTGGAGGTACACAAAAATTTCATTCGCTGAACAACAAAAAATAGCGGTTACGGAACTTGAGAAAAGAAACAATCCGATTCCTAATATTGAGGACCTAAAATTGAGTGATTTTGAACTTTAGTGCAAAAGCCGGTGTCTCCGGCTTTCCCATTTCAGTTACAGAAAGACTTATTAAAACACAGATTTAATAACGAGAATTAATTTATGGCCCGACGGTGCTGGACGCAACTTTTGTCCGTTCGGGGTCCCGAACGGGACCAGGTTTGATCCTTTTAAACTTGGACAATAAAGTAGCTTCTTGAAAGATTTTATTTGTTTTCTCTAAAGCAATCTATTGTTTCTTAAAATCTCTTAACCTTTTCAGAAATCTGGTAAGGTTCAATATCGTTCCTGAGCAATTCTGTTGCATCTGGGACAATTATATCTTTCAACAGGCGGAATTATTATTTGTATAGAATCTATCCTAAAAACCATCTGAAAATTGGTCCTGGTGGATATATTGGGATTCATTAACTTTCCCATCTTATTAATATGCTGTTATAATCTAAGATCCGCACCAAATCTGGTGCTGCAGAATAAAAAAAATGTACTTTTGGCCCCATTTTTCTTACTCAAAATTTTGTTTTCAGGTTTTTTTTTGATATATTTTAATTACTCGGTCAACGGGTATAAAAGAATAAAATCATAAGAAGACCATGGAACAGGAAAAGAAATTTTTAGACTCTGATGAACTTGCAGAATACATACATATGTCCAAGTCATTTATTTACAAGAAGGTTTTTACTAAGACAATTCCTTTTGTAAAATTAGGTAAGAGAACCATTTTCGTAAAAGAACAGATTGACCAATGGGTTATAAATAGCGGGCAGATGGGATTGAAACTGCCAGATTTGGGAAATTTGTAGCGTCAGAATGGCAAAATTCACGATCCAGCTAGACAAGAGGAGAAAATTACAAGATGGATTGTATAACCTGGCCGTGCGCGTTAATTTTGGTGATGATATGATGTATCTCAATATCACCAAACTGTCAGAGGAACAGTATGAGCATGTTTTTATTCGGAGGGCAGTAGAT
>JAFGSC010000070.1 GCA_016934875.1 Candidatus Atribacteria bacterium | reverse complement strand
CCAGGAATGACTTCTTTGATTCCCCTTACTTTTTGAAAAATAGCTTCTAAACACCAGAAGCAGCCAGCAGCCAGAGTAGCTTTTTCTTCCCTTTTTGCCATTAAAATAATCTCCTAGACGAGAGTCATAGATAAGGTTTACTTATTACTTTTCCATATCATAACATATAGTGTGATGTTTTTTAAAACAAAATATCTGTTTTATTTTGTCTGATGATAAGTGAGAAATTTGGAAATAAAATATGCAATACCATCATGATTGTTATCTTTCGTCACAAAATCAGCGGCATCTTTAACTTCTTGGGGGGCATTTCCCATAGCGACCCCTAATCCTGCTATTCTAATCATATCAATATCATTAAAACTATCTCCAATACCAATCGTATGAGACAAGGGTATATTTTTAATAGAAGCCAGTTTTGTTAATGCATTGCCTTTGGTAACATTGGATGCAACAATTTCTAAAAGGTTAGGATGGGCACAGGCTATAGCAACAGAATTGCCCATCCTATGCTCTACGATTTTTTTTAAGACAGCCATTTTTTCTGGCGTTCCTAAATAAATAAAAGCAAAAGAATTCTTTTTACCTTGTAAGTATTCGAGTGAATCTGGCACAATAATAGGCTCTACTTCAGAAAACTTAAGATAGACATCATTCCAGAAAGTTCTTTCTTCCATGATGAGTCGATCTTCCTGAAATATTTGAAAAGGAACTTTTTCTTGTTTAGCTATACTAATCAGTTTTGGAATGACCTCAAAAGGAAGCTCTTGCTTCATGAGTATTTCTCCGGACTGCTCTTGAATCAAGGCACCATGTAGAAGAATCATTGGACATGAAAATCCCAAAAATTTAGCAAAACATAAAGCATCAGGATAAAAACGACCCGTTGCCAAGGTTATGGTCAAGCCAAAATCCTTTAAAGCATTCAATGCATCATGTGTTTTTTGGCTTATTTTGCTACGATCATCGAGCAATGTTCCATCAATATCAATCGCTACAAGCTGATAACAACGACCAAAATTGCTAAAGTCCCTTTTATTTTTTTTATCATCATTGATTCTTGAGTTTGCTTGAGACATATTAACCACCCCCTATAGGGGGATAAATCTTAATGACATCTTTGTCCTTTAAATGACGATTCCATTCTCTAAAAGGTACTACCTTCTTATTTACCACCACGATACTGATAGCATCTATTACCCGTTCATGATGAATTGTCTCATTTAAAAACTGCCTGATCGATTGTGGTATTGATACCTCTTTTAGAATACCGTTTTTTTCGTCATAGTTCTTAATATAATTCTTTAAATTTGAATAAATAAAAAGTTTTACCTTCATACCGTATAAATACTATAGTTCAAAACACATGAAAGATCTTTTTTCTTTATAAATCCAAAAATATTGCTATCGAGTAACCATTAGAAGCAAAAAAAGTAGGAGTTTAAATCTATGGTTACTTTCTTTCAAATAACCTTTTCGCTTTTTGAGCAATATGCTCTGCAGTTAAGCCAAATACCTTGAGAAGCTCCCATGGTGCACCCGATAAACCAAATTCATCATTCATGCCAATCATTTCAAAGAGGAACGGAGTATTGTATGTCTTTTCACTTGCAATGATCCCTGCAACAATATTTCCAAATCCTCCTTTTTGATGTTCTTCAGCAGTCACAACCACACCGGTATCAATAGCAGCCTGAATAATCGCTTGCCGATCGATTGGTTTTACAGTATGAATATTCACAACTCTCGTCTCCAGATTATATTCTTTTTTCAAGATATAAGCAGCTCGCATTGCTTCGGCAACCATTGGTCCACAGGCAATCAGGGCAATGTCTTCATTCTCTGATTGGTATTCTTTACTGGTCTGTATTTCAAAAGCGTCAATAAAACTATCTTTCTCTTCTCTGAAGCGAATAATATTGGCAATGCCAAATTGATACGGGGTATCCTTGGTGGATACAACCGGGGTAGCCTCCCGTGCATAACGAATCATAGCCGGTCCCTGAACTTTGGCGACTGCTTTGGTACTTTTTTCAGTCTCAAGAGAATCGCAAGGCACTACAATATGCATATTTGGCAAGTAGTACATGTTACTAATCTCTTCTAAAGCCTGATGAGTCGCTCCATCAGGTCCTACCGAAACTCCTCCATGGGCATTTGCGATCTTCACATTAAAATTATTATAGCAGAGCGTGGTCCGGATCTGTTCCCAGTTACGACCGGTAATAAACACACCATAAGAACCGATAAAAGCAGTTTTCCCCTCTTTGGCAAAACCTGCAGCAGCCAGGGTCATATTTTGTTCTGCAATACCCATTTGAAAAAAGCGCTTCTTTCTCTCTGGATGTTTCGCGTAAAACTGATCCATTTTTATTGAACTGGTAATATCTGCCCCAAAAGCTACCACATCTTCGGATTCACCCAACTGTTCAATAGCATCTCCAAAGCCAAATCGCGTAGGAATCATGCTTACTTTCATCCTATCTCCAATATTCCACCAATAATTTCTTTTAAATTGAGGCATTGACTGAGCAACTTTCCGATCAACTTCTTCCTGGTATGCACAGGATTTCTGATAGAGAAGATTCACTTTTTCTTGGTCAAAATCTTTTGCCTTAATATCTTCTAAAGCTTTTTCCAGTGATTCCGCACCTTTTAGACCATCCTTGGGACAAATTCCATGGTATCCAACAACGTTTTCAGCGAAGGATACTTCCTTTCCTTTAATGGTATGAGCAATGATCACAATCGGTTTTTCCTTGAATTGCAGCGCTTGCTCTAAACATGTCAAAATCTTTTCCATATTGTGACCATCAACCTCCATCACATGCCAGCCAAAGGATTCCCATTTCTCGGCTAATCCTTCCAATTTCATGACTTCTTCTGTAGGGCCATCAATTTGTAATCGATTTCGGTCAACAATAGCTATCAAGTGATCTAATTGATAGTTTGCAGCAGACATAACGCTTTCCCAAACCGAGCCCTCGTTAAGCTCTCCATCTCCCAAGATACAGTAAGTTCGATAATCTTTATTCTCTAATCGAGCATTGAGAGCACATCCAACCGCAACACCTAATCCCTGACCCAATGACCCACTGGAGAGTTCAAGCCCCGGCACCTTAAAACGGTTTGGATGTCCTTCGAATCCTGACCATAGCTTTCTTAATTTGACAACATCATCAATAGGGAAATATCCTGTGATTCCTAAAGCAACATAGATGGCAGGAGCCTTATGACCTGCAGACCAGAAAACACGGTCTCGATCTTCCCATTCCGGATGATCAGGATCATGTTTAATATGTTTAAGATAAAGCGCGGCAGCTATATCCATAATGGAAAGCGTTCCTCCGGTATGACCAGAACCGGCAGCAGTTAAAGCTACCATGTTATAGGCTCTCATTTCTTTTGATTTTTCAATCAATTCTTCAATGGAATAGTCCTTTTTTATTTTTCCAGTTTTTGAATCAACAATTGGCATAATTACCTCCCTAATATCATTCGAACATTTATTTATTAAAAGTCTCTCTTGCTTTAAAGTTCATTCTTTCCATGCAATCTTTTGTAGAATTTTCAAAATAGAAGAATCAATTTTTACAGTTTTATGACTTCTTCCTGCTATAGTTTATGCTACCATAAGTAACGCCCCACTTGGTCTCAGGAAAGATTGAGATTCTCCTCAAACATTCTTCTCTGAATGCCATTGATTTCGCATAGTGTCAACAACATATTGTAACATAACAAAAAGAATTTAAGCAATCTAAAGAATCAATTCATCATTTTTATTTTAATATTTCTATTCAAAATAGTTCAATGGTAAATTAATATAGAACCAAATTTTTTTGAGAAATACGTTTCATAGTCATCTTTGAATTCATTCAGAATTTTTCAAGAATCGCAAGTATAACAGGTAAGACCATGATCGTTGCAAAATTTGTAAAAATCCAACAAATATTCACCATGTCAACGTTCAAATTATAGACATTGGCTGTGATAACAGAGTTAAAAGCAACTGGCATGGCAGATAATATGATAGAAACTTTTAGTGGTAACCCACCGCGAATAGTTTGGTATCCTAACAAAAGCACGATAACGAGCGTTGCTAGGGGAACGGCTATAAATTTGATGATGGATATCCACAAGCTTTCTTTAATATATTTGAAAAAATGCCTGAATTTTAGGTTGAATCCTATCGAAAACAGCAAAATAAAAGTGGAAAGTGGAATAAGGATTTCATTCAAAAAGGCATAAAAATCAGGACGCTTATATGGACTTAAGCTTAGGATAATTCCAATAAATACGGCACTCACGCCAATATAAAAAAATGGATCCTTGATTACCTCTATGATTTTAGCTAAAAATCTCCTACTTACATTTGTATCATCACTATACATACGTGCAATGGGATATCCTAATCCATAATAAAGTAACCGGCTAAAAAAGGTAAAAATAGGGACTAAAGCATACCCTTCTTCGCCAAAATAAAAAAAACATATCATTCCGCCAAGGGTAACATTATTGGCAAAGTATCCACAGCTAAACATTGAACCTGTATCTATACGATTATAACGGTAATACTTGGCAACCATAACAGCAAACAGACCACCCGTAATTGTTGAAAATGCCCCTACAAAAGTCATACTGATAATTTTTCTAATATTCTCTATATCATAAATCCATAAACTACCAATGTAGGTGATCGAAACCATCCAATACATGACTAATTTTTGTAAGAAAACACTGATTCCTTTTTTCAATTCAGGCTGTATCCAATGGTACTTGTCTGATAATTTTTGAAAGATATAACCAGCAAATGTACCAATGATCAACACTAAAAAAGTTTTTATCAATGGGATTATCATCATTTTAAGTTACCTAGATAGATGGAATGATTCATTCTTTTATAAAACCAGTTATTTATACTTATTCGTTCTTCTAAGAATTTTTCATGTTTTTCCTTCAAAAACTATTCAGTATCAATATGACCAAGCATTAATATAATGTAACATTAAACGAAGAAATAAAGCAACTAAAAATTTTTACTAGAATGGATTTGCATCATATTCTTATAGCTGATAATATAAAAATTAAAAGGATGAGTGAATTAGTATTGAATAATTTATT
>JAFGSC010000069.1 GCA_016934875.1 Candidatus Atribacteria bacterium | reverse complement strand
TTATCTGCGGTTGCGGTAAAGAATCTTTTTCTTTTTCTTGTTCTTTCTCTTCAGGCCTGTTTAACAATTGAATCAGCTCAGCAATACTGAAGTCTCTTTCTTCTTCTAAAATATCCTGCACTGATTTTTGAATAACCTCTTTTTCTTTCTCCGGCTGAGAATTGACCACCTTTTTTTGCTCCAAATTTCCGCCAATTTTATAAACATCGAATAATGAACTTCTAATAAGTGTAGGTCCTATAAATAACCTAAAATCATTGACTTTAAAGTTGATCTTCTGATGACGATCAAACAGAATATCGATTGACTTTACCCTCCCTGTTTCTGTTTTTTCGCTGATGATCATATTATCAATATGATTTATTTGGTATCCTTTTTTAATCAGTTTTGTCAGCAATTCCTTTTCTGTTAGCGAATAATCCCAAAAATGATTCGGCGGTGATGCTTTTTCTTCATAAGTTGAAGGTACACTCCTTAAATAAGGCTCGTAACCACCCCATACATTTTCACTATTTTCTGTATTTCCTCCACTATCTGAATGATAGACTGCATTGATGGGTTTACCCTGGTAACTAATAACAATACCTTTTGTTCTATCTACGGCTCGATTTGTAGCGGGATGCTCATGATAGAAACCGCCGTATGCCTGACTATTTGTAGTGGCACAAATATTATAACCTTTTTCAATATATTTATTTGCATTTGAAAGAGCGAAGGTTCTGGCAGCAATGGCCTGGGCTTTGAGAACTTCTTCAGGCCACTCAGGAGAAATTTCCTTCTGTAAAACACCATACAGGTATTTCTCAATTCCTATAATATTAATAACATCCATTAAATTATGATCGATAATAATCTCAAATTCTCCTCTGTATTTTTTACCATCTATTGCAAGCAGTCCTCCTGACTCAGAAACGACTTTGAATCTATCATAAACACTGTATGTCCTTTCATTAATTTTAATTCCAGCTCCGTCCACCGATATGAAACAAGCGTGATTTTTTGGAAGACTTAGAAATTTTTCCATCGATGGAACTTTATATAAATTCATGCCTTCCTCACTGTTTAAAGTAATACTTTTACAATCCAAAGAAATACCAATACGTAAGATTGGAATTGCTGCTTGACTAGGTTGATTTACTAAAATAAAAAACGAAGCCATCGACAATACAGCCAAAATCTTTAAGCCTTGTTTCATTTAAATACCTCATTGCTTTTCATCTTCATAAAAAAATTATTATATTTTAGTACTACAGTAATATTGCTACTTAAATATACGAAATAAAAGCGTTAAAATAATGCTTAACAAAATAGACAAACCTAATGGAAAATAAAAAACAAAATTTTTCCTTTTGATTAAAATATCTCCTGGAAAATGGTATGAGGAAAAAGGTACTCTATTCAACAAGTATAAAACTATACCCACAATGATCATCATTAAACCTAAGAAGATCAAAGTTTTTGCTAATCCATTCATATTAAACACGTAACTTTTCCCTCATTTAAAACAAAGAGGTAGCACCTCCGTCTAATTGTTGATGTTGGTTTTTATAAAAATACTGGTAAGCTAACTCGGTTGTTTTCCTTCCCTGGGGGGTCCTTGATAAAAAACCCTTCTGCAATAGATAAGGCTCGTGGACATCACATATTGTTTCTTTGTCTTCATTAATTGATGCAGCCAAAGTACCCAAACCTACGGGTCCACCTTTAAACTTATTTAAGATTGTTAATAATAACTTTTTGTCAATGTCACATAAACCATGATCATCAATCCCCATATTTTTTAAAGCAAAAATAGCCATTGCTTGACTAATAATACCTTCACCTTTAATTTGGGCATAATCCCGAATTCTTTTCAATAAACGATTCGCAATCCTTGGTGTACCCCTGGAACGCCTGGCAATTTCCATGGATGCTTTTTCCTCAATCCGAATCTGTAAAATAAAAGCTGACCGACCTATGATTTCTTGCAATTCTTCATCACTATAATAACCTATTCTTGAAATTACCCCAAAACGACTTCTTAACGGAGAAGTAATCAAGCCTGTCCTGGTTGTAGCCGCGATTAAGGTAAATTTTGGTAAATCAATTCTAACTGATCTAGCGCTAGGCCCTTTTCCAATCAAAATATCCAAAGCAAAATCCTCTAAGGCGGGATATAATATTTCCTCAACGGAACGATTAAGCCTGTGCACTTCATCAATAAATAAAATATCTTTTTCTTTTAGGTTCGTCAAAATTGCTGCTAAATCTCCAGCTCTTTCTATAACCGGTCCTGAAGTCATTTTAATATCGACTCCCATTTCCTTTGCAATAATATTTGCTAATGTCGTTTTACCCAAACCTGGTGGACCGTATAATAAAATGTGATCAATAGGCTCATTCCTTTTTAAGGCAGCCTGAATATAAATTGATAAATTGTTTTTAACGCTAGCCTGACCAACAAAATGCTGTAACTTCTGAGGTCTTAAATTTATTTCAGACTCTCCCCACTCTTTTTTTAGATCCTGCACAATAAAATCTTCTTTTTTTTGCATAATTCTCAATTATATTATTATATTATGATTTTTTCCGATTTTTAATACTTTCATTGCATTTCATTTTTTGTTTTACTTAAAGCATTCTTGATTAAATCTTCTAAAGTCAACGGTTGTTGGTTCTTTAATTTTTTAAGTGCTGTGGAGATGCGTATCTTTGCTTCTTTTTCTGAGTAGCCCAGTGATTTTAAGACTTCAACGCCATCGTCAATGATGTCTTTCTTTCCTGACTCTTCTTCGAAACTAAGATTTACAACTGACTTTTTTAATTTCTCTTTTAATTCCAAAATAATTTTCTTAGCTAATTTATTTCCAATGCCTGAAATGCTGCTAATCATGTTTAAATTCTCTTCTATAACAGCACGTTGAAATTGTTCCGGTTCCATATTACTCAGAATACTCATACCGACCTTAGGCCCAATTCCTGGAGTATCAAGCAATATTTTAAAAAAATCTCTTTGTCCTTTACTTAAAAAACCATATAAAACAATTCGGTCCTCTCTGACATATAAATAAGTAAAAATGATTTGATCGTTTTGGCCAGCTAAGAATTTTTCAGACGAAGGGACATAAACCGTATATCCTATTCCATTCACATTCACTACCACTGAGTCCGATTCTTTACTTTCGATTTTACCTTTTAAAAAAGCTATCATTTATTCCACCCAAATGATCAATCAGAATATATGGAGCTGATCATTATTTACTGCGTCGTACAAAATTGAACATAGGTTTATCATAACAAGTACAGCTAAGACAAAAAATAAAAACCCTTTTCTAAAATTACATTTACCTTCTCACAGAAAAATAATAAGTCCTAGTTCTTATAAAAAAACAAACGAATAAGCTGGCATTAAATAAATTAGAATACACAATGAATTAATATGAATATTTTGAATGGATATGACAAATAGCAACTGCAAGTGCATCTGCTTCATGATCAGAATGTGGGATACTCGGCAGGTTCAACAAAACTTTTACCATGATCTGAACCTGGTTTTTTGTTGCACGCCCATAACCAACGACTGCTTGCTTTACTTGCAAAGGAGTGTAAACAAACATATTTAATCCGACCAATGTAGCCGTCAACGCGACAGCTCCGCAAACTTTACCAACATCGATAGCGCTTCTGGTATTTCTGCTAAAAAATATTTCCTCAATCACTAGTTCATGAGGAGAGTATTTTTTTATTAATCCATTTATCTCATTATGAATATTTTTAATTTTGTCAGTAAAATGATCAGTTTTACTATTTGTTATACATCCGTAATCAACAGCTTTAATCCTGTTATTTTGAATCTCTATTAATCCATATCCAGTATGGTTAAGTCCGGGATCAATTCCTATAATGACCAAATTTTCCTCTATAAAAATTCTACTAGGTTGACAATTCTTCCATCACTTTTTCATCGATATTGAAGTTAGCATATACATTTTGGACATCATCAAGGTCCTCTAGTTGTTCCATTAAACTTAGCATTTGTTCAGCTTTTTTACCTTCCAAGTCAACATTTGTCTGGGGTACCATGGTGATTTCAGCAACCGAATATTCAATTTGATGATCCAATAATAACTGCTTGAATTTTTCAAAATCATTTGGAGATAGTATGACTTCTATACTCTTTTCATCTGTTTCAATATCCTCTGCTTCTACTTCCAATGCTAGATTTAAAAGAACATCCTGATTTATTTTGTCTTTTTCAAAAGAATAATATCCTTTTCGACTGAAAATCCAAGCCACACAGCCACTTGCACCTAAATTTCCACCATGTTTAGTGAAAATTCTACGTATTTCCGAAACAGTCCTATTGCGATTATCGGTTAAAACTTTCACGAG
>JAFGSC010000068.1 GCA_016934875.1 Candidatus Atribacteria bacterium | reverse complement strand
TGACATGGTTAAAAGGGAAAATCCAGATTATGAAAGAAGGTGATGTTGTCCTTACGCCTATTCCACAGGCAGATGGAAGAATTAAAAGCCGACCGATCATTGTTTTACGTGAATTGCCCGCTTATCGTGATTTTCTTGTCTGCGGAGTTAGCACCCAACTGAGACAATGTATTGAAGGTTTCGATGAAATTATTTCTCCTGCTGATCAGGATTTCCGCCAAAGCGGCTTGATAGCAGAATCGGTGATAAGACTCGGATTTCTGGCTGTATTACCATGCAATACAATAATCGGTGCAATTGGAGAGATTTCACCGAAACGCCATAAACGTCTTTTAAAAGTGTTGAGCGATTATATCCTTGGGAAAAAAGCTTATTAATCGGTGGCAAATTAACTGATTATTTTTTGGAATCAAATGCAACTGCGGCTCTTCCCTGCAATGATCTCCTTCAATATTATCAAAAATTTTGCCTGAATAATCCAAATAGAAAAAACAGGAATATAATATCTCAGGTAGAATATCGTTGTCAACATCTTCAATTATTAATCTCAAACTATTAAACGAATATTAAAACTATTAATGTCTGTTCTAACTCATCCTTAAAAATTCCAGCTTTATCCAATTAAAACCTAACTTCATCGTTTTTTCATTTTTTTTCTTCAAAAAAACAATATAGTTATTTGTGAAAGTTCAAAATTTTTATTAAATCCAAAGCAGGGATATTTTTATGCGAAACAAAATTTGTAGCTTCATTCCAACGATTTTTCTGCTGGTATTTCTTTCTTCCACAAATCTTTCCGCCCAAATCCCCCAATGGGAAAAACAACTCAAATCTGATCCCACCAACATTGAATTGCTCCTGAAACTCGGCAAAGCCTATCACGACGTGGCTGGTGAGAAGGAGGATAAAGAGGCTGTGAAAAAAGCGGAAAAGTATTTATCAAAACTATTAGCAATTGAACCTGGTAATGCCCCCGCAATGGTGTACTACGGTTCGGTTTTAACGATGAAAGCCAGGGAGACATTTTTTCCCTGGGATAAAATGAAGTATATGAAAAAAGGCTTCGCTGAGATGGATAGTGCCGTGGCAATTGATCCTGATGCGCCAGAAGTCCGATTGATACGGGCAATTAATGCGACATCGGTGCCAAAGATGTTCCATCGGCTGAAGCGGCGTTATCGGATTTCAAGAATATTGCAGGATTGGAACAAGAAAAACTGGATGAAATGACCAACAAGTTCTGGCTACCTTACTATTTCTATTTTGGACTGGCGCTGGAGCAAGACGAACAACTGGAACCTGCCAGGGAGAAATTCACAAAGGTTATTGAGTTTGATTCATACTCTGAGCTGGCAAATAAAGCCAGGCAGCAGTTGGAAAAAATCAGGTGAGTGAAAGATGTAGTCCATCCGCCAGTCGGCGGATGGACTGCATCTCGCTTACAGCCCGTACAGCCTGCTTTATTGACCTTAATTCGCCTCCATTTTCCTCTGCATCAGGGAATTGGTTACTAAACAAATTCTCAGCATACAAATTTAATTTATTGAGAAATCAATATATTAAAACGCCTGCTAAAATTTCAAAAAGTTCACTTGCCTGAATCATTTTTTTTGTTATATTAAATTTTAATCAGGGCAGATTTTCAAATTTGTCGCAAACAACTCAGATTCTGGATCAATAGCAGAAATGGCAAAATAAATTGAGCCTTAAAATAGCCAAGAATTATTGGTCTTGATATATTGCTCTCCATGTTTCGATTAATTGAAACTTATTTCTAATATTAAGAATATTTTTTGAACGAATATAAACTACATAGACTACATTAGGCTTTGGAATAACAAATTAAAGATCAGGATTTCATAATATGATTAATTGGACAATGATTTCTGCATTAATCGCAATGTTCACAGCGATTATAGCCATATTAGCATTGTATTTTGAGCAAAGACGTTCTCGTTTAATAACCAGTGTAGAACTTTTTTGGCGTTCTGAAGAAAAGTTTAGGCATGATAAAAACATGCTTGATAAACGAAAAAAATCCAGCTCGGGATTGCTTGAGGGGATCATTGTTCCTGAACTAGATGATATATTAGATTATTTTGAATTAATTGGATTTTTGGTCAGGAAAGGTATATTTGATCCAGAAATGGCGTGGAATAGTTTTCATAATCGGGCAGTAGGATATTGGTTCGCATCTGAAAATTATATTTCAAAAATAAGATCTGAAGACCCTACGATATGGGAAGATTACGAATACCTTATTAATAGACTTAATAGATTAGATGCCCAAAAAACTCGTCGCTCCATATCTTTTGCGAAGCCATCAACCGAATGGTTGAAGAATTTTTTAGATGAAGAGAGTAGGCAATATTAAAATCAAACTTTGCTATCCATGAATGAGACATAAGAGTATTGCACAGTCTAACTACAGGTTGTAAAACGAGTTGTGGGAGCTGCAATTTTTCCGAAATTCATGCTTGTTTGGTTATGATTGCTTTTTTTTGCCGTTCAGTGGCAGCCCCACACAAGTGTGTTATTTAAAACGTTTGTAGAACAAGGATGGTGAAATAATAAAATGTTACTTGGCTAAAAAAAGGATTTTATTATTGTAGGGATTTTTATGGAACAATTATCAAATGTTGAAAATCGTGCAAAAAAAGAATATAGCAGAAAATCATTTGAATTGCTTTTAAGAGAAATCATATCAAATGCATTACATTCTGTATTGCTATCAAAAGAAGCTAAAGAACCAAAAATCGACATAATAATAAAAATCGAAAATGATATAAAAATAAGCATTACTGATAATGGGGAAGGCTTTACCGAAAAGAACTTTAGCTACTTTAAAGAATTAGATAGCATTAACATAGAAAAGGAAAATGCACATTATAATCCAAGAGGTCAAGGTAGGTTAGCTTTAATATATTTTAGCAATAGAGCCTCTTATAAATCGATTTATGAACAAGGTAATATATTCTATGAAAGAAAATTTCACTACCCATTACTTCAAGGTGGTTTGTTTGAAAGCTCTGACGTTAATGAAGCAAATACGAATATCCTATCTACAGAGTTATCAATAATCATTAGTAGTCATGAGAAATTAAGAAGAGCAAATACATTTTTTAATATAAATTATAATTGTGATTTATTCAAGGGCTGGATTATTAATAATTTTTTTGCATTGCTAATCGATGATACCCATAAAAATATAGAAATTCACATAGAAATAAATAATAATAAATGCAGGCTAGATACAAATAAAATCAAGGAAAATCTTGAAAAAGTAGATTTTGATTTAAAATCAAATGAAGATGACAAAATATATAAATTTTATATTTGGATAATCAAAATAGAGTCAGGAAAAACTTCACACCTTGATGTTAAAATTTGCTCAAGGGGCTTGCTCACTAAATTTAACAATAAAGAAGCACTGCCGTATGAAATTAGTCTGAATGCAAAGTATGCTTTATATCTTACATCAGAATATTTGGATCAGCGCACAAATAATACTGGTGATAATGTTGAGGTATTTGAAAAGGATATACTTCTAATCGAAGATAATATAAAAGAAAATTTAGATAAACATTTTAAAGAAACAATAGAAAAAAATCGTGACAAATCAAAACTGAATTTTCAAAATTACGTTAAGAATTATCCTTCGTTAGGATTGTTTATTGATGAGGCAAATATTAGCAATTCAAATCTAATAAAGGAAAATAAAGACTTTATAAAAGAATCAATTAACTGCTCTAAGTCAAGATAAATCGGACAAATTTTTGAATTAATTAGTCCACACTTCTGCCGCTATTCTATTGATCCGTCTTAGTGGAT
>JAFGSC010000348.1 GCA_016934875.1 Candidatus Atribacteria bacterium | reverse complement strand
TCGTGTTGAAAAATTTATTATCATATTCGGGTTGTCATTCTGCGGCTTGCGCTGAATCGTTCGCTGAACGATTCCCGCAGCACGCTCTAAACGTTATAGGACGTTAATTTAATAATCAGAGGAAAGAATTATGGAAAATTTAATTCCAAATTTCATAATAAAAAAATTTGAACAGAAAAACTATTCAGGAGAATTTGCAGCTATTACTATGTTTCTTGATATTTCCGGCTTCACTGTCATGACTCAAACTTTGATGAAAAACGGAAAAGAAGGTGCTGAGATTTTATCAGAAATTATCAATAAAGTTTTCACTCCGGCAATTGATGCAATTTATAAGAATGGTGGTTTTATCTCCATTTTTGCAGGAGATGCGTTTACTTCTATTTTTCCAGCTGAAAAAACTTCAATACTGAATGCATTTTTATCTGCAATAGAAATAAATAAAACTTTTAACGAAATCGGTTTGCAAAAAACAAAATTTGGTGATTTTCAGTTATCAGTAAAAATCGGATTATCTGCTGGGAAAGTTGAATGGAAAATTATCCCAGATAAAAAACAAAACTCATACTATTTCAGAGGAGAAGCCATTAATAACTGTGCATACTCCGAACATAATTGCCAACAGAGTGAAATTATTTTTGATCAAGCCATTCTTGATAAAGTTGAAAACAAAAATGAAATTGAATTCACAAAAAAACCAAAAAATTACTATCTTCTTGAAAAAATAAACAAAACTATTCCTGCTATTTCAACGAATTCAGCCGACTCACTAAATTCAATTGTTGAGAAATTTATTCCGAAATCAATTTTCAATTTGAAAACAAAAGGCGAATTTCGTGATATAATTTCTTGTTTCATATCTTTTACAGAATCACCGAATTTTGAAAAACATCTTTCCATAGTAATAGAACTCGCAAGCCAATTTGGTGGATATTTTAATAAAGTTGATTTTGGTGATAAAGGTGGAGTAATTCTTGTTTTATTTGGTGCTCCATCCGGAAAAGAAAAATTATACCATCGAGCTTGTGATTTTGCTCTTTCAGTAAGAGAATTAACCCTTAAAGGTTTTACAGCTCGTATCGGTTTAACTTTTGGAACAGTCTTTGCTGGTTTTGTGGGCAGTGAATTGCGTAGCGAATATACAGCTCTTGGAATGGTAGTGAATCTTTCGGCACGCTATATGATGAAAGCTGAATGGAATGAAATTTTTATTGATAGACACATTTACTCTTTTACAAAAGATAATTATAGAATTGATTATCTTTCGGATTTTGAATTAAAAGGTTTCAAACACAAAATACCTGTCTACAGATTAATTCAAAAGAATGAAATAATTCAAAGATCCTTCTATGAAGGAAGCCTTATCGGAAGAGAAAAAGAATTGCAAAAGTTGAAAGAATTCACTCAACCGATTTATAAAGGAAAATTTGGTGGAATCGTTTATGTGCATGGGATTGCAGGAATTGGAAAAAGCAGACTTGTGAATGAATTAAAAGAAACAGAAAACAGGAAAAAGGAAATAGGTTTAAACTGGTTTTATCTTCCTTGTGATGAGATATTACAAAAGAGTTTTAATCCTGTAGAATATTTTTTAAAACAATATTTTGAACAATCTGAAGAGAACTCTCTAAAAGGGAATAAGTCAAATTTCGAAAATAGGTTAGATAATCTTATCGAAAAAACTAAAAATAATGAGATAAAAAAAGAATTACTAAGAACAAAATCCATTCTCGGAGCCATGATAAATCTTTACTGGGAAAATTCTCTTTATGAACAACTTGATGCTAAAGGAAGATATGAAAATACGCTTTATGCGGTAAAAAATCTGATTAAAGCCGAAAGCTTACAAAAACCTGTCATTATTGAATTGGAAGATGGTCATTGGATCGATAGTGATTCCAAAAAGCTCTTGGAAGTTCTAACAACAAATATTGATAATTACTCCATTATCTTTATTGCAGCTTGTCGATTAAAAGATGATAGTTCATTATTTTCATTTGATTTACCAGACGTTCTTCAGAAAAAAATTATTCTTGAATATTTAGACAAAGAAACTACCCGTGAGCTCATAAATAGCAAATTTGGTGGAGAAGCATCAGCTCCTTTATTTCATCTCATCTGGCAAAAGAGTGAAGGAAACCCATTTTACATCGAACAGATTATTCTGTATTTGCATGAGAATCACTTCATCAATGATAAATTAGATATTACTCATGCTGAAATTGAAATTCCCAAAACCATCAATTCGATTATCATTGCTCGTATTGATAGATTAACGATGAACTTAAAAGAAATTGTGCAAACAGCTTCCGTTATCGGAAGAGAATTTACTATCAATGTTCTTTCCGCAATGCTGAACAAGAAAGAAATAACTTTTCAAATAACCGAAGGAGAAAAGGAAAATATCTGGAACAAAGTTACAGAATTACAATACATATTCAAACATGCTCTTATTCGGGAATCAGTTTATGAAATGCAGCTTAAAAAACGCTTACGAAGTCTTCACAAATTAGCAGCAGAAGTGATTGAAGAGTTCTATAAAGATGATATTAAAGAATATTATGCCGATCTGTCAAACCACTATGAAAAAGCAGAGATTTTTACTAAAGCAATTGAGTTTCTAGAAAAAGCAGGGGATTTTGCCAAAGAGAATTATAAAAATGAAAATGCGATTGAGTTTTATGATAGATTATTGCGCAATCTTGCAAATGTATCTGAACCTCCACAAGATTTAAAGATTGATACACTTCTTAAAAAAGGTGTAGTATTTCAACTAATTGGCAAATGGAGCGAAGCAGAAGAAATTTTCAAAACAACTCTTCTATTATCAGAAGAATTTTTCGATAAGAAAAGAATTGCAAAATCTACTGGTTTTTTAGGTGTACAATATTTTTTAAAAGGTGAATATGAAAATGCTATGGAATGTTATAAGAAAGAACTAAAAATATGGATTGAAGTTGGAGATAAAACGAAAATTGCAAGCACTAGTGGGAATATGGGAAATGTGTACCAACATCAAAGCAATTATCCAAAAGCAATTGAATACCATAAGAAGCAATTAAATATCTGTGAAGAACTGGGTGATAAAAACGGAATTTCACAAGCATTTGCAAATTTGGGAAATGTATATTCCAATAAAGCCAAATATCCTTTATCTATCAAGTATTATGAAAGTGCATTGAAAATAAGTGAAGAACTCGTTGATAAAAGTAGAATAGCAGGAATAATTGGAAATATGGGAATAGTTTATATGAATCAAGGCAAATATGATAAAGCAATTGAGTGTCAAAATGAGAATATAAAAATCTGTGAAGAACTTGGGGACAGAAGAGGTATCTCAACGGCTGTAATGAATTTAGGAGTTGTTAATTACAGTATAGGTAACGATAAAAACGCGATTGAATGTTATGAAAAGAGTTTAAAAATTTGTGAAGAGCTTGGCTATAAACGAGGAATTTCGGGAGCTGTTGGAAACATTGGCGTTATATACATGAAACAAGGCAACGATGAAAAAGCTCTAGAGTATTATGAGAGACAATTAAAAATAAGTAATGAACTCAATGATAAAAGAGTTTTTTCATACGCTGTTGGAAATATGGGGATTATTTATTTTAATCAAGGTAATCATTCAAAATCTTTAGAATGCTTTGAGAAGTTTTTAACAATCAGTAAAGTACTTGGAAATAAAAGAGAAATTTCATTTGCATATGGAAATATTGGTAGTTTATATGAATATCAAGGCAATTATAAGAAAGCGAAAGAGCTTTTTGAGAAACAATTGAAAATCTCTGAAGAACTCAATGATAAGAGCGGAATTTCACTCGCTGCTGATAATATAGGAGCATTATATTTTAAACAAAGCAAATATGCTGAAGCTCTCAAATACTTTGAAGTAGCAATTAAAATTGATTATGAACTTAATGTAAAATCAAATTTACTTCTTCATCTATCAGACAAATCAAATTGTTACTATAAAATGCAAAAATTTGAAGAAGCAAAAAAGTGTAATGAAGAATGTTATAAAATTGCAAAAGAGCTGGAAAGTAAAGAGCATATTTTCTTCTGTGACATCATGAAAGCAAAAATAGAATTTAAAGCAATTAAGAATAATGTGTTAAGATTTAAGAATTGTATTGAACCTTTAGAAAAGATGCTAGAAGAAAATGAAGATAAAGAACAAATCGCTACTCTTAATTTCGAGTTAACATTTATATATTTAGAATTAGAAAACACAGAAGTAGCCGAAGAACACAAGAAAAAAGCAATTTTATTTTACAAGGATTTGTATCAAAAAACACCAAATATTGAATATAAAAACAAAATTGAGGAATTGGAGAAATTGTGATGTTTTCTTTGGGAAAACGTCCTATAACAAAGGTGTCTCTGCCCGAAAAGATGGGCAGAGCACACCCGAACCATTATGCCCTTGTTAAAATATAAGTAGTATGGAGATTTGAATGCAAGACAAAAAACAGCATTACATCCCGCAGTTTTATTTAAAGAATTTTTCGATAATAAAAAAACTCCACGAAGATGAAAAACCAGCAGTTTTTGTTTACGATAAAGTAGAAAAAAAATTGAAAAGAAAAGCTATAAAAAATGTCGGAAAGGAAAACCACCTATATTCAATCAGAGACTCCGATGATTCGTTAAACGCAATTATTGAAAAGCAATTATCAAAATTGGAAGGATTGTTTAGTAGAATCTTACTTAAAATCGATCAATCATATAATAATGGAACTTTTTACTATGAATTTGATGACGATGATAAAGCTATAATCTCTTATTTCATATTATGGCAAATTAAAAGAACTCCAAGAATGAAAGAAATATTAAAACAAACATTACTAAAAAAAATTGAAACTGATGAAAACTGGTTAAAGAACCCAGATTATAAAGCTCTAAATAATAGCACAATAAAAGCAATGTATAATGCAGGTCACACATTAAATATTCCTAATTATATTTTAAATAGGTCTTGGAATCTATTTTATATCTCTGATGAAAGTATAAATCTAATAACATCAGATAATCTGATCAATTATAGAAATTAAGATGATCCTAACGAAGAATTGTCATTTGTTTTGTCTAAGAAAATTATCTTAGTTTTACAAGGCACAGATATTGATAAGTGCTTCAAAATTGGATCGAACGAAGAAATAAATGGATTCAATAAAACAATTTTTAATAATGCTACAAGATATGTTTTCTCGCACGACAAAGAGTTATTAGAGAGTTTAGTAGAATATGATTGATTTGTCAGATTACAAGGGCATAACATGCGCACCGGCAGTAAAGCTGGTCAGTGCTCTTTGTTTGAATCATCCGATTCAAACGGCTGGTTTGTTTGTTTTGCGACGGAATCCGCTGATTCCGCCGCGTGCGCTGGGCATTACACGAAATAAATATGTAACACGTAAAATTAAATTACCCAAAAAGTGGAAAATAAAATTCCCCAGGTAACCAAAAAAATATAAGAGCATAGAAGGATTCT
>JAFGSC010000347.1 GCA_016934875.1 Candidatus Atribacteria bacterium | reverse complement strand
TGCCTCAAGTAAATTTAATCCTTCGCGTATTCCCAGGGAATGAGACTCTCCGGCATAAGACAGCCACATTTTCTTTACCTCATCAATATAATACTGCGGAATTTCATTGTACTTATCAACAACTGTGTGATCAGCTATGATCTGACCATATTGGATAATAGTAAACTGTACAACTACAACGAAAATGATCAATCTTCTCATATTTTTAGACTTAATGAGTGTATATAAAGAAAATTTGTCAAAAACTGCAAAGACACAATCATTATCATAAATGAGATTCTGCTTCTTAAGTATATTCAACAAAATTCTTTAAATTTGGCTTTGTAAGTACTTATTGCAAAAGTAGCGCATAAAGAATTATAGAAGTATGCGGGAAGAAAATTGTAAAGCTTAGTCTAATTGTTTTTAATAATGTAATCCATTTCATCATGAGACCAAGATGCCCTATAATTAAAATTGCTTTATTAATAAGCCTTCTCTTATCAAACTGCCAGAAAGAACAATCTTCTGATATGAACATTGTTTTTCTTCACCACAGTACCGGTGGAGTAATATGGGAAGGGAATACAACCTCAAGGATCGCCCAAGCTGCCCGAAGGGTAAGCGACAGACTTGCTGCTTTTTTGACCCCGAAAGCCCAACTACCTACATTTTTTAATAAGTATAATAAGAAAACTGATAAAAACTATCTCATAGAAGAAATGTCATTCCCTAAACATTCACCATACGGATGGAATAATGATCCTTTCGATTATTACAATATATGGGTTAAAAACGCAGGTGAAGAACCTTTTATGGAGGAACCGACGCTGGAGATACTAACAAAAAAATACCAGGTCATTATTTTCAAACATTGTTTTCCTGTTTGCAATATTCAATCTGAACAGGACTCTGCGGATATCAATTCAAATATAAAAACCCTTTCAAATTATAAGCTGCAGTATACAGCTCTGATGAAAAAGTTACATCAATTTCCAGATACAAAATTTATCCTTTGGACCGGTGCCGCCCAGGTAAAATCTGCAATCACGGAAGACGAGGCGATACGGGCTAAGGAATTTTTCAGATGGACCATCGAAGAGTGGGATCAACCGGATGATAATATATTTATCTGGAATTTCTACCACTTGGAGACTGATGGCGGCCTCTATCTTAAGGATGAATACGCTGTATCTCCTTCTGATTCACATCCAAACCAGGAATTTGCAGGCAGAGTCGTGGATCTGCTGTTCAACAGAGTTATTGATGTCATAGAAAATAGTGGGCAAGGAACAACATTGACTGGACAGCCAAAATAGGTTTCAGATTCGGATGGAGATTTTTACTTGTCGTGAATCAATGATGGTTGATCAAGTTTTTTAGTAATTCCGTCAAAAAGCGAGAGTTCCAAAGTATATAATATCGATTCAACCATTAGCTTTAGTCAAAATTTATCTATAAATCAAAAATGGTCGGAAAGATGAAAAAAATTACCTATTTATTCTCGGTATTATTAGTGCTATCATTCTTGTACTCATGCGACAAGCAGATGGCAGATGAAATCAACGTTGGTTTGAAGGAAGCCTATGTTGAAGCTGACACAACTCCCATTTCTACAAATGGTATAGTGCCCGTGGTTCTTCACGTCGATAAACCGCGTGGAGGAAATGTTACCTGTGCGGATGTAGAAGAAGTATTTAAAGTTTCTTATTTTTGTGGAGATAAGATCAATTACGACGATTATGCTACGGAGGAGGACTTTGAAAATGCATTCCCCGCATGGCTGCAAGTTAAAGTGGAAGGTATCTACATCTCGTTCAATATAGACGGATGTGGTGATTTAGATGGTGTACATGTTAAAGTTGGAGCAGTAATCGTAAAAGGGAGTAATTCCTCCGGAGTTTATTACTATCCTAATGGTTCAATAGGCGACAGCCACCTGGCTGCACCAGGGGATAAATACATGGTAAGTAATTTGACTTTCTGCTTTGTTGCATGTGAACAACCCCCTCAAAAGGTAATTGCTTTTAAAGCCTATTCATCATCTTATCAGTGGACATGTTCCGGTGGTGGACCTGAGAATGATTACTTTATCGGACCTTATGATTTTGTCTCCGGAGCCAGTTACAAAACATGGTGGTATGGTAAGGAATACGGAGATATTTCAGTCGGTAATCTTTCGATTCTTGACTTGGATTCTGATGGTAAATTGGAGGTTGTTGTTGATAATTATGACAAGACTGCCTTTAAGTTCTTGGAATGCTACCTTTATGTGGGAGCACCCGAGGGATTTACGACTACCTACATGTCATATCCCTACCAAAGAATTTTAACAACAGCTCAAGACACGGTGGTTTTTCAGTTGCCGTTTTAAGGTCATCGAGCCAATAGAATTATAAGACTATCGTTAGTTTAAGGGAGAGGCTATCTTATGAAGATAGTCTCTCTTCATTTGTTTACCATTTTACCATTATGGGCAATTAACCTCTATGGAATATCTGGCACAAAATAGAGGTAATCACAAATCCGTTAGGCCGTAAGCATTCGGTCTACCACATATTTTGCTAGTGGAAGGATCAGATTACCTTCCCCGGCAAAAAATTAATGTTAAGCAGTTCAAAGATGGCCGTTCTCCTGGAGCGGCAGAAGGAGTCGGGATTAAGTGT
>JAFGSC010000346.1 GCA_016934875.1 Candidatus Atribacteria bacterium | reverse complement strand
GACAACCAAAGTAGGCAACAGAATATTCACAACAAACTATAACTACGACATCATGGACAGAATCACCGGCCTCACCTACCCGAACGAAAAAACAGTCACCTACACCTACAACAAGCTCGGCGAGATAACCGGCATGCCCGGCTACCTCGACGGCGCGCCGACCTATGAAGACGGATTGCTGAAAACATATACCGCATCAAACAATAACACTACCACCTTCGACTATGATGACAACGGGAGACTCTCCAGCCTCTCACACACGAACACGGAAGAAATAAAGAGTTATGCGTTTACCTACGACAACGCCGACAACATCATACAGCGAAACGGCGACCATTACGATTATGATGAAGAGAACCGTTTGACAAACGCTTATTTAAATGGCAGCTTTCAAGCTGATGTCGAAGACGACGAACAAACCGTCGGCGTGATCAGGGAAGACATGAAAGGGGGAAAGCAGCTGGAGTTCAACCTCGAATTCGTCCTCGACGACCCGGAAATCGTCGAACTCGATTACGCGGCGGGAAGCATTGGCGTGGACCTGGAAGGATTATATGAAGTGACACGGATAGAGCTGAAAGCGGAAAACCCTGATAACAGAGTCATACCCGAAGCGATACGGGTATTCGCGAGTGAAACGGCACTGGAAGACTACGAGGAAATCTCTGATTTTACCGCACGCTTTGAGGAAAAGGACGGGGAGACAGTAATCGCAATCAAGCTGCTTCCTCCGGTAACGGCACGATTGATTAAAGTAAAGACAAATTTCGACGACCGTAATGCCGATTTCAGTTGGAGAGATAAAGCGGAATTCAGAAACGGTGTTGATGAAATCATCAAGGTTTATTATAATGTTGAACAGAGGGATGAAGCATATACCTATGACGACCTTGGAAACAGAGTCGAGGAGACGATAACCCTGGACGGGACGAAGACGAAGACGACGAAATATTATCCGCAATGTTCACGACTTATGACGAACGGGAAATACGTTTATACTTATGACGCGAATGGAAACATAACAGGGAAAGGGACGCATGTCGCTATAGAAGGAAGCACTGTCAAGGTAAATGAAGTGGAAACGGCTTATTGGGAAAGCGTTACTTCAAGCATCGACGGCATCACGATTGCGGAAGAAGGGCAATGGTGGGAGTATGAGTACGACCTGTTGAACAGGATGGTGGAAGTATCAAAGAATGGTGAAACGAAAGCAACCTATAGCTACAACGAAGCGGGACTGATGGTGAAAAAGGTTGGAAGCAGGGGGACAATTTACTCAACCTACAGCCAGAACGGGAAGCTATTGTACGAGGAATACGAGGACACCGAAACCTATAGACAATACGTGTACGCCTTCGGCAGGCAGTTTGCGCGTGAAGAAGGTACAATTGAGGAAACTGAAACGGTACCGGTTTATACGGCAACTGACCGTATCTACTACTCCACAGATCACCTTGGAAGCGTTACCGCAGTGACAGACGAGACGGGAGATGTCCTCTGGAAGAACGACTACACACCGTTCGGCGAGCTCGCCGACCCGGAGAACACGTTCGATGGGGCGCAGGTGTACGCCGGGCACTTTTGGGATGAGGATGCGGAATTGTACTATGCCAAAGCCAGGTGGTATGATGCGGAGACGGGGAGATTCACGACGGTGGATCCGGTGAAGGACGGGGTGAATTGGTATGTGTATTGCGGGGGGAATCCGATAGGTTATTATGATTATTATGGTTTATGGCCGACTGCACCACCAGTAGGTGATGTAACGTTAGATGGAGTAACGGTAGAAAATGAGCGTAGCCATATACCGCTTGGTTCAGATGGAGATAAATCTCTTGGATGGGCACAACATGGTGTAACAGTTAATGGGGTTGAAAATTTTGTTGGACCTGCTCAAACACATGAAGATAGCAATCCAAAGCCGAATATACCGCAGGGAGACGCTTATCCGGAAATAGGTCCTAAACCAAAAAACTATTATGACCAATTACAGCCGGATTTTTCATTCTCACCTTTAAAACCTCAATATAATCCAAACTTATTTTTAGAAACACCTGATAATCTTAAATACGAACCTGATTTATTTCTAGATGAATTAGCATTCTATTGTAATCGTTTTGCATGGAATGTTGCAATATTAAGAGGAGTAAATCCCGGATTTAGGAGTTGGTGTCGTATTGGCCAAGAATATAGATTTGGTGGTTCAGTTACTGATAATCCAACTGAAGATACTGCGGGTTGGATTGTATATATTGGCCAAGATAAAAAAGGAAACGAATATATAGGACATATAACCTATTATGAATGTCATAGTGGAGATAGTTCTTATTATGTTTGGGAAACAACGGGCTATAATATTCCAGTACCTGTAGAATATGATATTGGGAAAGATCCAGCAAAATATAATATATATAAAGATGTAAAATTTATTACTCTTGGGAAAGCACCCAATATCCCTGTAGCTGATTTCAAATATACTTATGATCATGATATAATAAATTTGGACTGGTCTGCACGAAAAAGTAGAAGAAATGATTATCGTACTCCACATTTACTTAAAGATTCAAAACTACTTGAGAAGTACCCGAGATTAAAAAAACATTTACCAAAAGAAAAAAAGGATGAAAGGTGATAAAAATGAATATTCGTTTATTTAGGATCTATTATTTTATAATTACTGGATTGATTTTGTTTTCATACGCCTGCATTGCAAATGATACAATAACAATAAAAAAATATTTTGGAGATATTAAGGTTGAGAAAGAAGAATTACCAGCTAATATAGAAAAATATAAAATAGAAACAGGATTGTTTGAGACAATTACTAAGATTGAAGGCGTTGAGGAGCTAAAAAATCTAAAATATTTGTATATTGGATATGGACTTGAAGATTATTCTTTCCTTGAAAAGCTAGAAAACATTGAAATTTTAGCTTTAGAGCTATCACCATCAACTATACCAATAAATCTTGATTTTATAAAAAAATTTAAAAAATTAAAAACAGCATATTTTAATGCGGTTATTATGGAGACACCAATACTAGATTTAGTTGAAAACAATAAATTAGAATATTTATTTTTGGGTAATATAAGAAGCGAAAAACATGAAAAATATTTTAAATTTGATATTAAAAATGTGCCTTCTTCAATGAAATGTATTGATTTACACCTGTCAGCGTTTATTATTATTAGCGAGACCTTTTTGGAAGAAATAATACATGTTCCGCTTATTCTTCTTCATAAAGAATCGAAGTCGTTTGGGAACATATACAAAGTGAGCAAAGAATATATTGACACCCATACTAATATTCATATTGATAATATAAACGAAATAATACCCAATGAATTGGATAGGGATTTTATTTATAATTTTTTTGATAAAGAATAAATATTATAAAAGACGCGTAGCCGTAGGGTTCCAAAATTACACCGCTGCTTCACATAACAGCCGTAGACGGTAAGATGGTGATATTACAGCTATGAAAACCGTCAAATAAGACGGAGAAAATATCAATACATAGACAATATGTTCTTTGAAAAAGAAAAATGAAGGAAAGAAAATAAAGCTATACTATTGATAAGGAAGAGAAAACCATTTTATTTGAAAGTAACTAAGCGGAAGCCCTATCGTAATGATTCCACAACCCGAACAGAATCGGCGTCTTTCTTATAACACCTTCAGTTACAGGAACATATCCCGTAGGGTTCCAAAATTACATCGCTGCTTCACATAACAGCTGTAGACGGAAAAATGATGGAATAACAGCTATTAAAACCGTCAAATAAGACGAGAATTTCATCAATACACTGATTATTTGTTCTTTGAAAAAGAAAAATGACTTGAAAAGAATAAAGGTATACTGTTGATAATGAAGAGAAAAACTTTTTATTAGAAAATTATAACTAGGAGGCAACCCTATCGTAATGATTCCACAACCCGAACAGGACGGGAGTCTTTCTTATGACACCTTCAGTTACGGGAACATATCCCGCCGGTATATGTTGATCTATTACCTGATGCGGACGCATGGTATTGTAATACAGAATGTATTAACGCAGAAGGCTGCAAAGATGGTCGTACGAGAAAATGATGAAGTTGTTGAGGCATTCCCTGCGAAGAGAACCGATAAAACGTTCGGCAAAAGCGTTCATGTTCGGTGAACAGGGTGATATTCTGACATTCTTTATACCCAAACAATCATACCGTTGACACACGAACTCACCCGAGCCGTCGTGAATGAGACAGGGAGTATTTTCGCGGTCATACATAAACCCGTAAAGCTGATTTCGAACAAACGCGCGCTCGGGTCTGACGGTTGCACGGAACCGGACAATTTTACGTGTTTCAAGACAGATAATGAAGAAAACATAAAACCTTTTTCCGCACAATGGCGCATCGACGGTGAGAAAATCCATGGCAAAAAGACTTTTCATATGTGACGCAATAAATTTTCTCCAGGTCAATTGTCCCTTACTTATTTAAGATCATAATTTTTACCTATTTATGATCATAAAAATTCAGCCAAATTCCCACACTATGATCGTAATCGGGACCGGTGTTTTGGGTATGATGCCGCAAGAATATGTAAAACAATTTTTCTGTCAAAGATCGAATTTTAAAAAGACCAGCCTGACTCCATTTTGCCGGACTGGCCGTAAAAGCAATTATTCGAAATCAAGCATTTGCTGCCCGTACAAGTCTGTATGCTTATCTGTGCTTTACACATTTGACATTATAGTTTTTGCCAAATTATGGTCGTAGCGATTTCGCAAAATTCCCGCGCTATCATCGTAAAAAATACAATGATGGCACCGGTAAGGCCAAAATTTCCGGAAATTCGGATTTCCAAATTACGGGTGTACATATACTGGAATGTTATGATGGTATTGTGATAATATAATAAATTGTGTATGATCATAGCGTGTAAAAGGACAGGTAAAGGAAAAAACAAATGAATGATATATATACAAAATTAGCCCCTGATACCCTGATTCGTGGATCTATTTTTCCTGAACTTGTAAAAATAATCTCTGTTGTTCCTGTAGGAGATTCAGTAAAACTAATCTGTGAAGGAATGAATACTGGAAAGGTACACCAACCTGTTTTGACACCTGAACAGATTGAGCAACTTGAAATTATACCTGTTGATAAAAAGGCATTTGATGGGGATGCAATTAAATTTAGGCTTGGTATTGAAGCAATACGTCTTGAATTGGCCTATGAATATGACCCTTATTTCAGTCTTTCAATCGCAAGAGTAGACCCGCTGCCACATCAGTTAGAAGCAGTTTATGATTATTTCCTGAAATTACCAAGAATTCGCTTTCTCTTGGCTGATGACCCAGGTGCTGGTAAAACAATAATGGCAGGATTGCTTATTAAAGAACTAAAGATAAGAGGATTGATAAAGCGTACGCTTATTGTAACACCTGCCAATTTGTGTTTTCAGTGGCAACGAGAACTAAAAGATAAGTTTCGAGAAGATTTTGCAAAAGTTGATAGTTATGTTCTCCGGGGAAAATATGGTTCCAATCCATGGCAGGAAATAAACCAGGTTATTACATCTGTATCTTGGGTGTCCCGAATTGATGATGCATCAGAAAGTTTGATGCGAAGCTATTGGGACTTGGTAATTGTAGATGAATCACATAAAATGAGTGCTTCTGATGAACAACATAAAACTCTTGCATATCAACTTGGAGAAGCTTTATCAGAGCGAACAGACCATATTCTTTTAATGACAGCAACACCCCATAAGGGCAATCCCGAAAATTTTTGTTTATTTCTTCGTCTTCTGGATAAGGATGTATATGGCGATGTTAGTAGCCTTGAGAAAGCAATGAAAGACAGAAACGCCCCATTTTATTTACGCAGGGTCAAAGAAGCATTAGTTACATTTCCTGATGCCAATACAAAAGAGGTAAAAAGTTTATTCACTAAGCGAAATGTAAAAACAGTACCTTTTCAAATCAATAATGAAGAACTTGATTTTTATGATATGCTCACACGATATGTAGAAAATCAATCAATAAAAGCTGCTGCTGATAAATCTGCCCGTGGGCGTGCTCTTGGATTTACGATGGCAATGCTTCAAAGACGATTTGCTTCCAGTTTATATGCAGTCCGCAGGACTTTGGAAAGGATGAGAGCTAAAAGAGAGAAAATACTTGAAAATCCAGAAGCCTACAGGCAGGAACAGATGCAAAAAAAACTTCCTGATGATTATGATGACCTGACCGAAGAAGAGCAGGAAGAAATACTTAATGAATTGGAAGAGGTTGTTGCTTCTATTGACCCACAGGCATTACGTGAAGAAATAATTGAACTTACAAAACTAATCGCCCAGGCAAGCCAATTAGAAGAAATGGAAGTTGAATCAAAATTAAAAAAATTAAAGGAAGTTATTACAGAATATGGAGTATTCAAAGATAAGACGATGAAACTCCTAATATTTACTGAACACAAGGATACATTAAATTACCTTGTTGGGGATGGAAAAGAAAATCGCCCCCTCGGTAAACTCCTTGAGTGGGGGCTTAATGTTACACAAATCCATGGTGGAATGAAAATCGGAGATAGAGATACTCCTGGAACACGAATATATGCAGAGAAAGAGTTTAAAGAAAATTGTCAGGTTCTTGTCGCTACAGAAGCAGCGGGTGAAGGTATCAATCTTCAGTTCTGTTGGCTGATGATAAATTATGATATTCCCTGGAACCCTGTACGTCTTGAACAGAGAATGGGAAGAATCCATAGATATGGACAGGAAAAAGATTGTCTTGTGCTTAACTTTGTATCAACAAATACCCGTGAAGGCCGTGTTTTAGAAAAACTCTTTGACCGTATCAGTCAAATTGAAAAAGATTTAGACCCAAAGCGAACGGGAAAAGTCTTTAATGTACTTGGAGATGTATTTCCAGCCAATCAGCTTGAAAGGATGATTAGGGACTTGTATGCCCGCAATCTTACTGAAGATGTTGTTAAAGATAGAATAGTTAAACAGGTTGATACTGAACGTTTACGTAGAATTACTGAATCAACCCTTGAAGGGCTTGCAAAAAAGGAGATTAATCTTTCTGCAATTATCGGTAAATCGGAGGAAGCTAAAGAACGAAGGCTTGTTCCAGAAGTTATAGAAGATTTCTTTATCCAGGCATCACCTATTGCAAGTGTAACACCAAAAGAAAATAAAAATAAATCCCATATTTATCGTATTGGAAAATTACCAAGAATTTTATTGCCAATAGGCGAACAGCTTGAACCAAGATTTGGTAAATTGGGTAGAGAATATAAAGATATTGTTTTTTCAAAAGATTTCCTGATAGCTGACCCAACTCTTGAATGGGTTACTCCTGGGCATCCATTATTTGAAACTGTAAGGACAATGGTAAATGAAAAAACGCAATCCGATATTGTAAAGGGAAGTGTATTTTATGATTTACAAATCACTGAACCGTCTTTATTAGATGTTTTTTCTGCTGAAATCCGGGATGGCAGGGGTAATATTCTTCACAAACGACTTTTTGTTACACAAACAAATCAGGACGGTTCAATCAGTATTCGCCAACCTACTATCTTTATGGATATTGTTCCTGCTCCACCGGGGACAAAGGTTCCAGATAATATAGAATCAGTAAACCGAAACCAACTTGAAGAAGTGCTTGTCAACCAGGCACTAAAGGATTTACTTGAAGAACATCAACAGAACCGGGAGAAAGAAATCAAACTTATTTCTGAACATATAGACATCAGCCTTCAAACTCTAATAGATAAAGTACAATGCCAGTATGCTGAATTACATACAGCAAAGATGGATGGTTCAACAGATGCGGGTATTGATGGCCGGTTAAAAATAATGGAAGAGCGATTGGATGAATTGAACAACAGGCTTGACCGGCGAAGAGAAGAGTTGAAAATGGAATTGCAATGCACGATAGGAAATATTCAGCACATTGGTTCTGCATGGGTTCTTCCACACCCTGAACGGACTGCACCAGATATTGCTAAAATGGTGAGTGACCCGGAGATTGAACGCATTGCAATCCAGGAAGCAATTAAATATGAAGAAGCCCGTGGCTGGAAAGTACAAAGTGTTGAAAAGGAAAACAGAGGATTTGATTTAATTTCAAGGAAACCACATCCTGAAGACCCGCAAACAGCTGTTGAAGTTCGCTTTATAGAAGTAAAAGGCCGTTCCTATGTTGGTGAAGTTTCACTTACTTCAAATGAATATAAAACTGCATTACGGCTTACAAAGGACTACTGGCTTTATGTTGTTTATAATTGTGCTTCTTCTCCTGAAATTCATATAGTGAATGACCCGGCTAAACTTGGATGGAAACCTATTGTTAAAGTAGAGCATTATCAGGTAGGTGCTGAAACAATTTTACAGGGAGAGGACAAAGAATGACAAAATATCCGAAAAGACTGATAGAAGTAGATTTGTTTATAAAAAAAATATCAACGCATGCAAGAAATGAAAAGAATTTACGTAAAGGACATCCCTGGAATTTACATATTTGGTGGGCTCGTCGTCCATGGGGAGCATGTCGTGCAGTAATACTCTCTTCACTACTTCCTGCTCCTACTGATAAAAATTGTCCAAGCAGTTTTATTAAATCTACTAATGAAATTCTTACACATACACCATTTAAACCAAAAGATTTATCTCCAAAAGAAATTGAATCATCATTGCTTTCATTTATAGCAGAATATGCAAAATGGGAATTGGGTTCAGATTCAGTATTTAATAAAACAGCAAGGGAATTAATTGCAGCAGCCAAACTAACTGAGAATAAGCCAATAATATTTGATTCATTCTCAGGATATGGGGCCATACCCGGAGAAGCTGCCCGATTAGGATGCGATAGTATAGCAATGGATTTAAATCCAGTATCAAATATTTGTATGAGAGTTTTATTGTATGCGGTAGCAAATTTTGGTCAACAAATCATTGATAAATATGAAGATGGGGTAGAATATATAAAGGAAGAGGCAAAAAAAAGACTTTCACAATATTATCCTACTTATGATGATAAAGATGCAATCGCCTGGTTATGGGCAAGAACAGTAACTTGTGAAGGGCCTGGGTGTGGAGTGGAAATCCCACTTATATCACAAACTTTAATTGCAAAAGGTAAGCGTAAAACATGGATAGAAATATCAGGAGATAAAAAGAATAAAAAAGTTAATATTCAGATAAAAACTGGAACATTTGCACCAAAACAATTATTAAATACCGCTGGAGGAGGTCATGCAATCTGTCCAGTTTGTGGTTATACAACAAACAAAGAACGAGTTAAAATACAAGGTAAAGAAGGTAAAATTGGAAATAGAATTTTAGGTGTAGCGATTGCGATTGGCACTCGTCAAGGTAAAGAATATAAAAATATAACAGAAATAGATATAAAGGCTTATAAAACAGCAGAATTAGAATGGGAAAGAATTGTCAGTGAACAAAACCAAATAGATATTACCGAACCATTCCCAGTTTTTGACCCTCGTGCTTTTACTGCTGGTCTATATGGAATTAAAACATGGGGTGATTTGTTTTCGCCCCGTCAAAAGCTTGCCCTCTATACAATCGGTAAAATTATAAAGGAGTATGGTAAAAAATTAGAAGCAAAAAATGTTTCTGATGAACTTGTTCGTTATACGCTTGCCTCATTATCTCTTGCGGTTAGTAATACTATACATTATCAAACCAATATGAGTACTTGGCTTGCCGAACACATGATTTCATGTTTTATAACAGGAAATGCAATAGCTATGCGTTGGGATTGGGCAGAAGCAAATCCATTATGTTCTGAATATGTAGGAGGATTGGATTTCTCTTTTAAAAATGGTTTAGGAGCATTATATTCTGTATTATCAATAAATAATCAATCAATAACAGTAAGAAAAGCAAATGCTACTGAATTACCATTACCAGATGACTCTGCTGATTTATTTTTTACCGACCCGCCATATTATGATGTTGTTCCTTATGCAGATTTATCAGATTTGAATTTTGTATGGTTAAAAAGATATATCGGAAATTTATTTCCTGATTTATTTAATATAAAATTAACTACAAAAAGTGAACAAATAGTTGTCAATCCCTATGCAGTTGCTGATGAACGTGGAAAACAATCCCATGAATATTATCAGGAACGAATGACCAAAGCATTCAAAGAAGGCCATAGAGTTTTAAGAGAAGATGGAATAGGTGCTATTGTTTTTGCACATAAAGGAACAGCTGCTTGGGAAACTTTATTATCATCAGTGATTGATGCAGGTTTTGTTGTTACAGCTTCATGGCCTATTGATACAGAAAGAGCTGCAAGAATGAGAGCAAATAAATCATCTGCGCTTTCTTCTTCAATTCATTTAATCGTACGGCCACGTAAAATGTTTGGTGAAATTGAAATTGGTGATTTACGTGATGTATTGGTTGAACTGCCCAAACGTATCCATGAATGGATGCCTCGTTTATCCGAAGAAGGTATCGTAGGTGCAGATGCAATTTTTGCTTGTTTAGGCCCAGCTCTTGAAATATTTTCCCGTTATTTAAAAGTAGAAAAAGCAAGTGGAGACATCGTAACTCTTAAAGAATATCTTGAACAGGTTTGGGCTGCCGTAGCAAAAGAAGCCCTGACCATGATTTTTGCTGGTGCTGATACTACTGGCTTTGAAGAAGATTCCCGTTTGACAGCTATGTGGCTCTGGACATTGAAAACTGCTGACACAAACGGGAATGATATATCATCAGAAGATGAAGGTAAAAAAGGAAAAGTAAGTGGTGGATTTGCCCTTGAATATGATGCAGCCCGTAAAATTGCTCAAGGATTAGGTGCTCATCTTGAAAATCTCAAACATCTTGTATTGATTAAAGGAGATACTGCTATACTTATTCCAGTAGCTGCACGAACAAAACATTTATTCGGAAAAGATACTGAATCTACGAAGGTTTCTAAAAGAAAAAAACAGGAACCTACATTGTTTGATTTTGATGAATCATTTATAGAGCAGGAAAGTGAAAGCTGGAAAGGTGATATACAGGGACAAGCCGGGGAAACAGTATTAGACCAGTTGCATCAGTGTATGTTACTTTTTGCAGCCAATCGTTCAGAGGCTCTAAAACGATTTTTAATAGAAGAAGGTATTGGAAATAATCCGCTTTTTTGGCGACTTGCACAATCTTTATCTGCCCTTTATCCTGGTGGAACAGATGAGAAACGTTGGGTAGATGGTTTGCTTGCCAAGAAAAAAGGATTTGGATTTTGATAATAAGTGAGGAGAATCTATGAGTAAATTAAAACCATGGTACAAAGTAGCAATCCCAAGAGAAGATTTAAGAGAAGGGAAGCCCCTTGATGCTTCAGAGTTTGCAGTACATTTAGACCAGGTAAGAGATGGAAGAGCACATATTGATTATCAAAATCCAACCAGGTTTTTTGAACGCACTTATTTAACGAAAAACCTCCGCAATCTTGCATCAGAGGTCGTCCGCCGATTGTCTGGTGAAAAAACAGAAACATCTCCTGTATTTAATATGACAACTCAATTCGGTGGCGGTAAAACCCATGCACTGACACTTCTTTATCATCTTGCAAATAACGGGTCTAAAGCAAACAATTTTTATGGCGTTAATCTGATATTAAATCAGGCCAAAGTAAAGGATGTTCCAAATGCAGAAACTGCTGTTTTTGTAGGTACAGAATTTGATTCAATACAGGGTCGGGGTGGCGATGATGGAACCCCAAAAAGAAAAACTCCCTGGGGAGAAATTGCATTCCAATTATCTGGGGAGCTTGGGTATAATATTATTGAAGAACATGAAATAAAAGGTATTGCCCCATCCTGTGAAGTAATCCGCAAATTCCTTCCAAAAGATAAACCTGTATTAATTTTATTTGATGAATTGTTAAATTATATAAGCAGGAATCGTAAAAGCGGACTTGCTACTCAATTATATAATTTTATACAAAACCTGTCAGAAGAAGCCAGAGGAAATGACAAGATGGTTTTGGTTGCATCAATTCCAGCATCAGAACTGGAAATGACAGCAGATGACCAGGCTGATTATACACGGTTTAAAAAACTACTTGACCGCCTTGGTAAAGCAGTTATCATGGCTTCGGAATCTGAAACCTCGGAGATTATTCGGCGTAGATTATTTGAATGGGATTGCAAAAATGTTGATTCAGATGGGAGGTTATTTATTCCTGAAGAAGCTTTGAAAGTATGTAAAGAATATTCCGACTGGATAGTTTCAAACAGACAGCAAATACCCAGCTGGTTCCCTGAAAATGCTATAGATGTTTTTAAGGCCACTTATCCATTTCATCCCATGGTGCTTTCTGTTTTTGAAAGAAAATGGCAGGAATTACCCCGCTTTCAACAAACCCGTGGTATTTTGCGCCTACTTGCCTTATGGATTTCCCATACCTATCAACAAGGATTTAAAGGTGCAAAAGATGATTTATTAATAAGTCTCGGTTCTGCACCAATGGAAGATTCTTTATTCAGGTCAGCGGTCTTTGAACAACTGGGTGAATCCCGCCTTGAAGGAGCATTGACAACAGATATTGCAGGCAAAAAGGATTCTCATGCTTTGCGATTAGACCAGGAAGCAGAAGAAACATTGAAAAAAGCACAAATCCATAAGAAAATCGCAACAGTTGTTTTTTTTGAATCAAATGGTGGGCAAACAAAGAATACAGCTACCATCCCGGAAATTAGAATTGATGTTGAAGAACCCAATTTTGATATTGGAAATGTAGAGACAGCTTTGGATGCTTTAACAGATACCTGTTATTATTTACAGGTAGAGCGAAATCAATATCGTTTTAGCCTTAAAGAAAATCTCAATAAGCGGTTTGCAGACCGAAAGGCAAACATAAAGGATGAAGTTGTTGATGAAATAATATTAAATGAAATTCAAAAAGTTTTTCCAGTACAAGAAGGTATTGAACGTGTTTTCTATCCTGAGAAAAGTAATCAAATAGCTGATAGACCAGTAATCTCTTTCATAATTGTTAATCCTGAAAACTCATTACAAGAGTTGCCGGAAATAATGGATAAAATTGACAAGATGACCAAAGAATATGGTACATCTGCCCGAACATTTAAAAGTTCATTAATCTGGGTTCTTCTTGATTCGTCAGCTGCAATGAAATCAGAAACCCGAAAATTAATCGCATGGAAGGATATTGATGACGAGAACTTAAAACTTGATGATGCACAACAAAGGCAATTAAAGGAAAATATAAATAGAGCAAAACGTGATTTACGGGAAATTGTATGGCGAAGCTATAATAAATTAGTTATGATTGGAAGAGATAATGAATTAAAAACCATAGACCTGGGTCTTGTTACATCAAGTGCAGCTAACAGTATGAGCCAATATATTATAAATCACCTACGCCAGATAGATGAAATTGTAAAAAATATTAGCCCACGACTTCTATTAAAAAATTGGCCTCCTGCCTTCACGGAATGGAGTACAAAATCTGTCCGGGATGTATTTTTTGCTTCACCGCAGTTCCCTCGTCTTTTAAACCAGGATGCAATAAAGGATACTATCCAGCGGGGTGTTGAACAGGGAAATTTTGCATTGGTTGTCCCCTCTCCTAAAGGCGGATATTCACCGTTTTATTACAAAAAATCTATAGATTTGGGAGATATAGAAATTTCTGATGATATGTTTATCATCCAGGCAGAGGAAGCAGAAAAGCATATAAAACCACCTGCACTATGTAGAATTGAAAT
>JAFGSC010000345.1 GCA_016934875.1 Candidatus Atribacteria bacterium | reverse complement strand
TTGTTGCTGTGGACTTGTGGATAACTTACGGGACTATGGTTAAAATTAAATACTCTGTATAAATAAAGTAGTACAATAATATACCATGATAACAGATGGATTCAAAGAACAGATTTTGAACTTAAAAGACTTGAAGAACATGACAAAGAAGCTGGGCTAGCTGGTAATTTGGATTATACTTTGTTACTAGATTCATTTTTGCGTGGTTGGCCATCTATCTTTTTAACTAGTGAAAACGATGCTAAATTATACGATAAGTGGGTCGAATTAAAACGATTGGACGCTTGGAAAAAAATCTCAAAGAATCTCCTTGAGCAAGGAATTGCACCAACCAATCTATTACATACAAATATTGTATTCAAAGTTAAAAAAAGATCACTTGATCAGGTAGAGATAGAACCTTACTATTTTTTGTTAACAAATGCATTTCTAATTGCAGTCGATCCAAGAGAAGGAATAGCTAAATATATTCATCCATGGGCATCTCGTGAGCTTTTAAGGTTAGTCGTTGATAATAATTGGATAAAAGAACAAGAATTAGAACCTTTAGTAAACCATTTAATAAATGAAGGAATTAGATTATTAAATGAGGGTAAAGTCAAAGATTCTAAGCAGCATTTTGCTCTTTCTTTAAGGTGTAACGCAGAAACCACGTTTTCATCACTTATTTCTTATTGGTGGGATAACCTGAGCAAGGATACGTCATCTATTTACCAAGCGAGAGTTTCAGATAAATATATCCGATCACTTTTATCAGGATTATCACTACCTAATAATCCAACATCTGAGGCAATTCAAGAACGTCGAGCAGATTTATCATATTGTATAGAGACAAAACCTAATGCGTTACCAGATCCATATTTGATGCTTGCCGTATTAGAAGTTTATCAAAGTTACCAAAATGAGATCAAACTAGCACAACAAGGTTTTGAGGTTTCTGCAAAGAGTCGTTTTTCACAGATAGTTAAAGATTTCAAAGAAGGCAAACTGTTGCCAACGGTTATCCAGACTGTTTTAACAAAAGAAGAATTCGAATTACTAAGTGACCCAGAATATAGTAGATCATCAAGTTTGAGGGAAGAAAAGGAACGTGCATTTGAAAAGTGTTTCATGCTCGGATTAAGAACAAAAATTCAAGAATTGAGTAAAGGCGAATCAGAAGTTAAAAATGAAACTATTTTTCAGGCATTAAAAGCAATTGAGGAGCAAGAATTTATTAAAGCTGCAATTTCCGCTTATGCAAGGGGAGAGTTTTGGGCTTTACCAAAAGAAAAAAGACCACCTTCACTTTTTGACCGATTGAACTCAAATGAAAAATCTAGGGAGTATTTGAACAAAGCTCAAAAAATTGATCAAGATTTTATTTCGAGAATACTTTCACAAGAGCAGCTTGGTATAAGGTCGGCTAATTATTGGAGGATTGTGGGCTCATTCAGTGAGATACTTAAAGCGGATGAATTCGTCAAAATTCATAATTGGATAGTTAAGATTTTAGCACTTTGGCAAAAATATCCCAATACAAAAGAAAATATTAGTGAATTACTTAATCAATATAGTGAAATTAAGCTGCCATTAAATAGTGATGAAGAAGGTATGATTAAAAAGTTACATGAGATAATCGATTTATTGAAGGAATTTGTTTTTACTAAGGAAGAGAATATGTATCTTCATATCGGGGGGCTAAGTTTGATAGGAGTTGATTTGCTTAATGCTGCTGCTAATTTATATAAAAAAACCCCTGTTACCGATTTGATGGAAGGATATAAGCTTCGTGTTTTAATTGCATCAAAAAGTCACGCCGCCTATAAAGAGGCTATCAATATTATGTTAGAGCCAGGTCGTCCACTTCGCCTGCTCACTCGTGAGATCGAAGGAGAAATTATAGAAACATCGATTAAATCATTAGACGAACTTACAGAATTGGATTTTACAAAGAAGAATGGAAAAATTATTATTACTGCTAAGAAAAATAGCGGTTCCTATCATGAGTTGCTTTCTTTGGCGGATCTAACAGATGAAGATTTTGATCATATTAAAACTTATTTTTCAACAACCGAGTGGCAAAATAAGATTTTACCAATTGGCGAAAGTGTGGGTGAAATGTTACTCAATACTCGAATACCACATGTTCCTCGAATACAAAGGTTTGTGGATTTAATAAGAGATCCAGAGATCACATCGATATTGATCTATATAATGGCTTATACAAATAAACATCTAGTAAAAGAACCATTAGTTGATGAGTTGCGTTGGCTATTCGAAGGTCGATTAAGGACAACTAAAGACGGATATGTAATAGGGGGAGTAAAAATTGACTTTAATAATATTTACCAAGAGGCTTTAAAATCCTTGCAATCTTAATTGTACAGGAGTGTTTATTTGATCAATTAGTCTAGGCGTTGAAAAAGGTCAAGAAAATAAGCACTTAGCTTAATCGGCTTGGACACTACACAAGTAAACTAATGGTATCTTTGATAAAATTTTACAATGATAGAAACAAAATAATCAGCTTTATAAAATAAATTGTATTAGTTTGCATAACTAAAAAAAATAGATAAACATATATGAACAGTATATCATATTCTGAAATTATAAATTTTTTCCGAGGAAAAGTCAGTTCGCTCGTAACAAAACTTTTTATTTCTTTTATTTTCGCTATCTTTGTTTGTTTAACAATTAAATGTGCTAAAACACCTGGGGAGAGATATAATATTGTAAGAGAAGGTTTAGAACAAAACTACTTTTCTGATTACTTTTCATTGTCAAGGCGTATTAGTACGATTGTAGTCAGTCCTCCTATCTTAGAATTAGAGAAACCAGAATTTATATTCACACGTGTTTATAGAAACTCAGTTTACAAACATACTTCTATAGGTGTAAAGATTGATTATACTATTGTTTTTGGAACAAAGCCTGGATATTACAATTGCAAAATTTCCTTTTATAGCTTTGGTGACTTTATTTTTAAACCGACTTTTTTTGTAGAGGAATCTATCTTGATACTAAATAAGAGTGATGCTTCATTATTTAATATGGGAATATATCTAATTTTTATAAGTCTCGGTATTATAGGTTTCATATTATATAGAGTGGATTATGGCCCTAATGGTACTTGGTCCTTCAAAGTAGCTTTTAAAGATACAGGTAAACCTACTTTATTTATATTTCTATTCGGTCTTTTTATTTTATTGATTGGTATTATTCTTCTAATTTTTGGAAGATTTTAAATCTTTGATATTAAAATTAATTAACAACTATGGGATAGAATACGCTTATGTTTTTTCAATTTTAAGATTTATTATTTTATATTTGATAAATTTAAAATGCTACACAGTTGACAAATGCTCTATGAATTTTGTTTCTAAATTTTTTGACCGCTTTTTTTGCAACACATGAGATTCCAAATGTTAAGCAAATATTTTTTTCCCTATCAATCTGCTCAAAGCAGCATTAGTATTTCTTAGATAATTTCTTATAGCTCAATCTCCTGTTTCACCTAATCCAACAGAGAGATACTTGACACTTTGCTTTCTATCAATCACATCGTTCAATTCGCCATCAATCAATAACCATTCAAACGATCACCTCAACAACCCAATCGCATATTCCAACTGCTTATCCCTTCCCTGGTCAATATCCTCTTTTGACTGAGGAACTCGAATATCAGGCAGAACGCCATTCCATTCTATTGGTTCACCGTCAAAACGAAGCACATAAGTCGTGCCGATATGAATATATTTACTGCTGGGAAGCCAGTAGTCTCCCTGGATGTCATCGGCAACATCATTGCAACCGCCTCCTAAAGTGGTATCGCCAACAACAGTGACATTCGACAACTGATTCATTACTTCAGGGAACAACTCAGCGCCACTCATGCTGGCGCCATTGATTAATATGACAATAGGATTGGTATAGCTGATTGAAATCTATTTGCGAATCTTTGTTACGTCAAATTTTTAGCTTGACATCACTCTAAAAATTCTTTATATTCAAAAGAAACGAAAAAGAGCATTTTCGAATCTTATTTATAACAAATTATTAGACTCATTGAACGATGACGATAGCAGTTAAAAAAATTCTTAGATCGTATGAATTATTACCAGAGCTTGAAAAACGAGAGCTGGTATACCAGATCATACGACGTAGCCTTAAATTCGACTTGCCTCCTCTTTCCGAGGAACAACTGGTATTCAATGCCAATGTGCTTTTCTTAGAACTCGATCGAAGAGAATCCCAAAATGATAGCTCCCAACCGTGGTGAAGTTTGGCTCGTCGATCTTGGTCTGGCTGCGAAAGTTCGACCCTGTCTTATCCTGAGTGTTCCATTTGAGGATCAAGATCGTGCTTTAATTAGTGTTATCCCCCACACAACCAGTCCTCGAAATTCACGATTTGAAGTTCGTATTGAAGCTCGCTTTTTGCGCCCTGGTGTCTTTGATACTCAAAGCCTGGTTACGATTCCAAAGGCAAAACTAATGAGAAAATTAGGTGATCTTTCATCTGAACAACTGGCTGCAGTAGAAAAATCTGTTCGACTGTGGCTTGGGCTTTAGTTAAGGAGTTTATCGATGAATTTAATTCCAGTAACTACTTTTAATTCAGAATAGCAAACTATGTATTATGTTGACCTTGCCTATATTTTAATTGATTTTGAGATATTGCTGCTCAATAGAAGTAATTTATTTCAATCACCAATATAATTGGATTGAATTCTATGTGAATTCCAACAGGAATAACGATGATCTCATATTCCTTCTTCCTACTGCGGGATTCTTTACATTTTCATTTCCATTTTCGACATCGTTTAATTCGCCACAAATCGAGAATCATTCAAACGATCACCTCAACAATCCAATTGCATATTCCAACTGCTTATCCCTTCCATGGTCAATATCTTCTTTTGTTTGAGGAGCTCGAATATCAGGCAGCACACCATTCCATTCTATCGGTACACCATCATAGCGAAGCACATAAGTCGTGCCGATATGAATATATTTACCGTTGGGAAGCCAGTAGTCTCCCTGGATGTCATCAGCAACATCAGTGCAACCAGCACCTAAAGGAGAAATTGAAAAAGCCAATTATTCCCTTGCAAAAGTAAATTAATTTTTGTAATTTTTGATGAATAAAAAATTCAGCAAAGCTCACTGGCTTTATATCTTCTCAATTAAGAATCCCTTTTCAGAGGAAGCAACATGGCTGAAAAATTTTTACCGCTTGGCGTGCAGGATTTTGAAGTAATGCGCCAGGGAAATTTTGTCTATGTGGATAAGACGGAATATATTTATCAGCTCATTCGTCCACCACAGGCGTTTTATTTTCTTTCCCGTCCCTGGCGATTCGGTAAGTCACTGATGGTATCCACATTGGATTATCTTTTTGAAGGTCGAAAAGATTTATTTGAAGGATTGTGGATCCATGAA
>JAFGSC010000067.1 GCA_016934875.1 Candidatus Atribacteria bacterium | reverse complement strand
GGAAGCGCTATGTCCAATCTTTTGTACGGTGAACCCGTTTCGGCTGTTTTTAAGGAAATTGGGATAGAACTTTCAGCCGTGGGAAACCATGAATTTGATTGGGGAATTGAGAGGATTACAAAATGGTCCAATGATGGAGGTTTCCAGTTTGTTTGCACAAATATCTATGATAAAAGAACAAATAAACCTGTAGATTGGGCTGTGCCTTATCAAATCATTGAGAGATCTGGTGTAAAAGTAGGGTTTATTGGATTAGCAACTCCTGAAACAGCTTACAAGACACTGAAAGCAAATGTTGAAAACTACGAGTTTAGGGATCCGGCAGCGATTCTTAAGGAGTGGATACCCGAAGTAAAATCTGCAGGAGCAGATTTAATTATTGCCTTAACACATCTGGGATCTAGCCAGGATCAGGAAGGACAAATCAGTGGAGAGGCTATAGATTTATGTAGTGTAGAAGGGGTTGATGCGGTTATATCAGCACATACCCATAAAAGTGTCAGCGGATTTGTGAATAATATACCTATCGTCCAAGCCTATTATAATGGTCGGACCATTGCTAAATTAACCTTCCTTTTTGACGACGATAACCATCTGATCTCTGCAGAACCCTCTTTAGACCATCTTTATGAAAGAGCCGATACCCTTCAGGATGATCCTAATACCTTAGCTGTCTATAACCGATATGAACAAGAATTGAATCCTATCTTAGGAAAGATATTGGGTGAAACTACCGTAGAACTGGATCATGACAGATATGCAGGACCATCCCTATTGGGTGAATGGGCTTGTGAAGTCATGAGGGAAAAAGCTGGGGTTCAGATTGCCATGACCAATGGGGGAGGCCTTAGAACAGCTATACCAGCTGGTGAGGTTACGACAGGTAAGCTTTATGAAGTTATGCCTTTTGACAATACACTCTATACCATGAAATTATCCGGTGCAGATCTAAAGTCAAATTTAGAACATGGGATTATGAATGAGGATGTAGGATGGATTCAGATTTCCGGTGTTTATGTAACTTACGATAGCAATGCTGAACCAGGCAATAGGATCATAAGTATGAATTTAGCAGACGGGACTCCCATAGGAATGGATCAATACTACAGAGTAGTTACAAATGATTTTATGGCTACTGGTGGAGACAATTATGATTTTACAAATGCCCTGGAAACAATAGATACTTCTATTCCAGTTAGAGATGCCATGATGGAATCCATTGAAAAAGCGGGAGTAATTTCACCTGTAAGACAAAATTGGATAGCAGAGAAGGAAGAAGTCAAGACATACGTGGTAATAGCAGGTGATTCTATCTGGAAAATCGCTCAAAAGTTTGGTACTACGATGGAAAAAATTATTCAAATGAACCAATTGATTAATCCAAGACTCATATTCCCGGGTCAAAAGTTAATGATACCTGCTGAATAGATAAACAGCGTTAATAACATAAGTCTTAGGGTGGTTTGATGAATGTCGCAAACCACCCTTTTCAATGAGAATAATTTTTTCAGATAAAAGACAAATATATATTCATTTTTTGATTTAAGATTTCTTATTATTTGATTTATTAATTTTAGGATGTATTAGGATAATTAAATGGTTTTTTTTATTGAAAGTATGAGTCATAGCGGTGAAGGGGTAGCAAGATATGGCGGTAAAGTAATATTTATTTCTTACGCTATTCAGGGGGAAGTCGTTGAAGCCGATATTAAAGAAGAAAAAAAGAATTATTCCCGTGGGATACTTAGAAAAGTTATTGATCAGTCAGATTATCGGATTGAACCAAAGTGTCCCTATTATTTTGAGTGTGGAGGATGTTCTTATCAACATATTACTTATCAGCAACAATTAATGATTAAACAAAAAATTGTCGAGCAAATTCTTAAACGGATAGGGGGAATCAAAACAGTCACGAATAAGGTGAAAGGCGTACAAGACCCTTGGCACTATAGGAATAAGGTATTATGGCATATCAATGAAGATTTCAATGGAAAGAAGATGGGATTTTATCATTATCATACAAAAAAGTTAATTGAAGTAAAGGATTGCCCTATTTTGCAACCTCACCTAAATATTATTAGTTCATTAATTAGAGAGAGATTATCCGGGATTTCTATTCGTGAGAACAGTTCGGTCATGATTCGCCAATCATCAAAAAACAAGGAAGTCGTTATTGAGTTTATCAATTGTAATCCTGACCAAGAAGTGCTAAACAGGCTTGCTCAAGAGGCAAATTCTATTTATTCGAATCATAATGGTAAGACCAGATTACTCTCAGGACAGGATCTTATCAGGGAAGAAACCGGAGGATATATTTTTCATCTGGGGCCAGACGATTTTTATCAGATTAATTCAGAACAAATCGAATTGCTTATTTACACAGTTTCTCAATACTTAGATTTATCAGAATGTAAGAAAATTGTCGATGCGTATTGTGGTGTTGGGATCTTCTCTATTAATATTGCTAGAAAAGTATCACAGGTTATTGGAATAGACTCCAATAAAAAAGCGATAGATCATGCTAAAACCAATGCATTGGTTAATAAGATTACAAACTGTCAATTTATGGTAGGTTTATGTGAAAAAATATTACCGGCACTGTCGGAGCCATTCGACTGCATGATTATGGACCCTCCTAGAGCAGGCTTAAAAAAAGGTATGATCCATGCTATTTCTCATGTTTTACCGAAGGAAGTCATTTATGTGTCGTGTGATCCAGGAACTTTAGCAAGAGATTTGAAACAATTTACTGAAAATAATTACCAGGTAGTCTTTATTCAGCCCATTGACATGTTTCCTCAAACAAGCCACATCGAAAATGTGGTTCTATTAAGAAAATAGAAACGTTTTGATATTATCATGATTATTGAAAGAAATATTTTTCTTAAAAGCGTTTTCTTTTTGTGGTTAACCACATATAATACTAAGATATAACAGGGTGTAGCATTATTTTTTTGATTGTATTATTGTTATATTTAAGAACGAATACTTTTTTGTAAAATTCAAAGGAGAAAGAGATTATGCAAATTCAAAGTAAAACATTATTCTCAAAATTGGCAACACAAATGAACGATTCATCTGTCAGCGAGATACTAAAGGTTATTCAGAGGCCGAGCGTGATTTCATTAGCGGGAGGAATGCCTGACCCGAAAACATTTCCCATCGAGGAATTAAAAGAGATATGTGCAAAGATTATCAATAAGGATAGCGCCCTGGCTTTACAGTATAGTAGTACTGATGGTTATATAAAGTTAAGAGAATTTTTATATGACTGGTTAGATTTCAATCGAGAATCTTTCTCGAAGGATAATATTATTATAACTTCCGGTTCTCAACAAGGCTTAGACCTGGTCAGTAAGGTGTTATTAAATCCAGGAGATGTTGTTATCGTAGAATTGCCAAGTTATTTAGCTGCTTTAAATTCCTTTCGAAGTTACGGAGCAGAGCTCATTGGAGTTCCCATGGATTCAGAAGGAATACGATTAGATCTTTTGGAAAATACCTTAAATGAGCTTAGCAAAAGGGGAAAGACAATAAAATTTATTTATACCATTGTAAATTTTCAAAATCCTGCAGGTGTTACAATGTCCTTGTCTCGAAGAAGAAAAATTCTTGAAATAGCCAAGAATTATGATCTTTTTATTTTAGAAGATGATCCTTATGGCAAGCTTCGTTTTGAAGGAGATCCGATTCCTTCAATATTTTCTTTTGATTGTGATGGAAGAGTGATTAGTTTGGGGACTTTTTCGAAGATTCTTTGTCCTGGACTAAGATTAGCATGGTTGGTTGCAAACCAAGAAATTATTGAGAAG
>JAFGSC010000066.1 GCA_016934875.1 Candidatus Atribacteria bacterium | reverse complement strand
TAAACCATGGCTTGGAGATATTTTTTCTTTTCTCTACGATAGAATTATGGAAAAATCAATATTTCCTAAAAAATTTTATGGTTCAATTAGTAAGCATTATGAAATATTAAGTAATGAGTTTAGAGATATTCATAATAGAAACATTTTGGAATTAGCCTGTGGTAGCGGTGATGCAGTTAAATTTTTGAATAGTAACAATAATTATACAGGTATTGATATTAGTAAAGGGCTTTTGTGTATTGCATACAAAAAGCTTGTTCAAAACAGATTCTTAAATTTTGAGTTGTTTGCCGCTGATGCTTGTGATTTGCCATTTCAGGATAATTGTTTTGATCTTGGTATCTGTAATTTATCACTAAATTTTTTTCATAACATTGACCATTTTATTTCTGAGTTAAAAAGAGTCCTTAAAACAGATGCATTATTTTATTGTAGCGTGCCAATCCCGGAAAAGAAAAAACCAAAAGCAACCATTCATGGGAATTTATATACAGTTGAAGAATTAAAGATAAGATTCCAAAACCAGAACTTTGATTTTCAAGAATTAGCTTATGAAAATGGGGCATTGTTATATTTTAAAGCAAGACTGACAAAAAATTAAAGGTATAATATTACCTGCACACAATACATGGTTTAGTGCATGAGGGTTTTAGAGGTTTTCGAACATTTATGGCTCGTAAAAAAGGTCGGTGCAAAATTGCCTGTACTGCCGCTCCGGCAGGCAGGCTGATAGGTAATAGCCTTGTAATCCCGCACGACATCATATCATAAAACACCGTTTGCAGCCATTTAAATACACTGCTAACCATGGAATTGGTAAAAAAATTGCTTATTTTTCATTTAGAATTAATTACTCCTTTGTGATTTTCAGTTTTATCGGAATGTAAATATTTAATTATAAAGTGTTTGAGTTAAAAAGATATGTTTTATTATTAAAATATTGTAACCATTAAAAAACAAAAACATGAAAGGCACTATTGACTTTAAGTATGATGAGGTAAATGACGTTGTAATTGCAATACCTCACTGGAAAATTGAAACTAAAGAAGATTGTGAAATATGGTATAATCAATGGGCTGAATTTATGACTCCCTTTAACAGAAAAATGGATGCCATAATGATTCTTAATGATTTTTATGTAAAAGCAAGTTATTCGGTAGAATGGGGGCAATATCGGGTAAAGGTTCTTCAAGAATATACCCGCTTTTCATATCGTATTAATCCGGATTTAGCCACAGGGATATTTATAAAAACAAGCGGAGCCCGCTATAACGCTTCAACAAAAGAAGCAAATTCTATAGAAGCAGCAATCAATGCCATAAAAAATGATCGGAAAGAGGCTGGAATTTGAAGTTAATAATTCGTTCGGTTTTTGCCAACACTAACAAGTCTAAGAAAATTTATGCAGTAAGGGGGAAGTCACTTTCTTAACCCGGAAACCGGAATCCGTTGAAAACTATCCCGCTATAAAACTTAACTTCCTACAGTTATTATTGTAAATTACACTGCTTTTTTCAGGCAGCAACACAAAGTTTTACTAAAAACTGAAAAAATCCTGTGAAACAAAACCTTAACCAATGCTATATGCGAAATATGGGCGCCTTTTGAAATAAAAGTACATATATTTGGATGTTTGGGCGCAAGCTAAAGAAGCTACTCATACAATAAATATTATGGATATAAAAGAACAATATGAAGACTTGACAAAAAGGTTAAAAGATGTTGTTCCATTTACAGCATTTCCAATAAGAGAACTTGTACAGGAATTAAGAAAAAAGGGACATTCGATTACATTAAGGACTGAATTAACTGTGAAAGATGTTTTTAATAGTGGAGATATATCTGGAATTCTTTGTATGATTGAGCAAAGAGGGGACGAAGCACTTGTCTGCGGATTGTTACACCTAATAATTTCATCAAAACATAGCTTATACAAAGAAATTGTTGATTATCAAAAAAAGAGAAACAAGCGTATTCAGAAATTAGACCAAATGGGATTAAATTAGCCACAAAAAACAGAAGGAAATAAAATGGGAAAATTAGGTACATCAGGTAATCCAATAAGATTGCGTTTGAATAATGAAAAACGAATGGAAGAAGTTGTAAGTATATGCGAAAAAAACAATTGGAAATTTGTTTGTGGAATTGAGCCAGAATATCCTGAGGACATATCGGAATTGGAATATATGCTAAATCCAAAATCATTTGGCGGGAAACAGCCGAAAATGAAACGTATTGACAATTTACCGATTGTTAAAGATGGGCCAATAATTGGACGAAATGACCCATGTCCTTGTGGAAGTGGAAAAAAATATAAAAATTGTTGCTTAATGAAATAATATAAAACAATAATAGCCAGCACCCAATCGAGTAGACTGCCCCGCCAGATAAACTGACGGGGAGAGCCTCTCACATTTATGCACCGGAGCTTATGCGCAGGCGCACCACCGTATCCCGCCAAAAAAGCGGGACAGGCTGTGCGGGTCTTCCCGAATTAAGTTCGGGACAGGCTGTATCCGGCGGTTCGT
>JAFGSC010000344.1 GCA_016934875.1 Candidatus Atribacteria bacterium | reverse complement strand
TTTAATTAATGCGCCCGTGGCTCAAATGGATAAAGCAACTGACTACGGATCAGTAGACTGGGGGTTCGAGTCCCTCCGGGCGCACCAGACCATTTCCAAGCCCTTTGGCCTTTTGCTGAAGGGCTTTTTTGTTTTTATGAAATTATTTTCCAGAAAAAGAAGGATTTTTAATAAGTTGTATAGTATATATAAAATAGTGACTAAAAAGAATTAAATATGTGTATTTTTCATCTAAGCAGAATATCTGTAATAATATTATACTAAAATAAAAAGCTATATTATCTAAGATTTAGATTAAGAATAACACTCTTTCTCTATCCCAAGAGACACACCAAGTAACATATCCTAACCATACTAACCATCCAACCAGTAATCTTCTATCATTATGTAACCAAAATAAAATATTGTAACCTGTATGAAGGTAACAGGAGAGACTTTTTCTTTCCATCATAAAAGAAAAGGAGCCGAAGGAGTAAGATACTAAAAGTATCCAAACTTTCAGGCAAAAGGACTGTTACCGGACAGAACTCTGGAGAGCTTTATACCAAAAAGCACCGACGGGGCAATTCCTAATCTTTAGGAAAACCCATAAAGAGCTTACTTACAAGGAACTATTTCTTAATTATGCAGGAAGAATCTTTCAGGTAAAAGGACAGGGTAAGAGAGTAATATAACAATTTTCTTACTCTGTTTTTTTATTTATTTGAAATGTCTAGTTTTAATAAATTAGGGATTTTTCTTAAATGTAAAACGATGTTGCGAAAAATATTTGATTTGCAATTTAAAAAATTAAGTGTTTGGTTTAAAAGGAGATGATAAAAATGGAACCTGTCCAACAATTTCTTCCAATAATTATAATATCTATTATACTTATGTTTATTTGTCATAGCTTAGCAAAAGAGAAAGGTAAAAACGTTACTTTGTGGACTATTCTCGGTCTTATTCCCGGCATAAATATTTATTCCTTACTTTACTTGGTTGGTGCTTCAAGTACAATTTTAGAAAGAAAAATAGATAAGATTTTAGCTCAGATGAAGACGGTACAACAATATAATTCGATAGAAAAAAATAAAGAAGAGAATATAAATAAAGAAGAGAATATAAAAGAAATAGAAGGAGAAGAGATTTAGCATTGTGTAAACTATACGTTATTCCGAACGATGATATTGCATTAAAGGAAATAAAATTATAAAAGTAAATAAGTATTAATAATAAAATATATTAAGGATAAGCATAACTAAATTACAAAAAATTTACATGGGTATTACAATGTCTGAAGAAGATCTTAAAGAAAAAGTTATAATTGAATGTCCTAACAAAGACTGTAGGCAAAAGTTAGGAATCCCTAAGACAATGGATACCTCAAGAGTTAATTGCCCAAAATGTGGAACATCATTTTTATATCCAACGCAAAAGATATATAAGAAAAAAACTTCTAATAGGATAAAGAATCACCCATTTTTCTTTGGTTTAATCTTAACTTTGTGTTTTCTATTATTAGCCAATAGATATTTAGTGGACGTATTGACCTTAAATTATATTTTATTAATAACGGGAACATGTCTTGTCTTTTGGTTTATAGGAACCTGGGCAATAGATAAATTTAAGGAAAAGGATACAAGATGGTATTACCAGAGATGGTTTGTATTGCTAACTCTTTTAATTTTGCCTCCTCTTGGAATTACGCTATTATGGGCTGGCTCAAAATTTAAAATACCCTGGAAAATTATATTTACCATACTTTTTGGCTCATGGTTTGTTTATAATGTTCTTACTCAAAGCTCTTTCTACTACACGCCCAAAGATAAAATTGCAGAATTATTTAGTACTCAAAAAGAAGATATATTTTTAAAAAGAGCTAGTCAATCGGTAAGAAATAATTTCCGAGATGATTTTTTAAGTAAAATAAATTCTACTTTAACTATAGATCTTACAGTACCTCAGATTGTAAATAAATGGAATGAATCTATTTTATTAGTTAAATCGATAGATAAGAATGGTAACATATTAGGCCAAGGTAGCGGATTTGTAATTAGTGAAAATGGAGCAGTTGCTACTAATTATCATGTTGTAAAATCATCCCATAGTGTTTTAATCCAATTGATGAATGAAAAATCATACTAGGTGGCGTCTTTAATCGCAGGGTATCCCTCTAATGACCTTGCCATATTATAAATATTGAAGGGGATAAATCACTCTTACCTGTAATTCTTGGTGATTCGGATAATGTGCAAATTGGTGAGCAAATATTGGCGATAGGGAACCCTTATGGATTTGAGAATACCATTTCAGATGGGTTGATCAGTGGTATACGTGAGATAGCTGATTTTAAGCTTTTACAGATAACTGCTCCAGTTTCTCCTGGAAGTAGTGGTGGAGCACTTTTCAATATGAAGGGAGAAGTAATCGGTATAACCTCTATAGGCTCACAATGGAACGCTCAAAATTTGAATTTCGCCATACCCATTAATACTCTAAAAATTTTAGTTAGAGAGATATTCTAAATAAATTTTACGACTAATATAAAAAATATGGCAAAAATAAATAGTAAGTACTAACTTAAAATATGTACGCTTAATAGGGAGCATTACAGCCTCCTGTTGTCTTTTTGAATTTTTACTATTTAGAGATAATAAAATAATTTCCAAAAGAAATAAAGAAGATTAAATTATCCTTGTATTTAGAAGAATATTACAAGGATAATAATAAATAGGTACATATCATTTTCTTAAATAGGGAAGACATACCAAGTCAATAGTCTGGTAACTTTTATGTTGTTCTAGAAGACCAGAGGAGAGAGATAATAGAAGAGTGGATTAGAAATAAAAAAATAAAGAAAATGAATGCCTGAGAATTATGTCGGAGCATAAAAAAGATTCTCTCGCTTTGAATTTCTGGGGCTATATGTTGGATTGAAATGAAAAAATTAAAAATAATTTTAAAATGAGAAAATTATAATGGAAAAATTTGAAAGATTTATCGTTTATCCCTTTATGCTCAGTATTTTAAGGAGAAATTTCCAGCACGCAGCTGTGTAGAAGTATCCCGTCTTCCCAAGGATGTGGAGATAGAGATTGAAGCTATAGGTTTTTGTATTTAATTCTATAAGAGATGTTTACCGCGAAGAAGAGAATTTATCCGCATTAATTGAGTGAAGATTTTCAACGATAATCTATTTTTATCTAATTTTTATTTGACAAAAGGAAAAAATTTATGTTATTATGAAATTGATATCAGAAAGCGATTTCATAAACAGGAGAAGTTATGGAAAAAGTATTGGTATTAGGAAGTATCAATATAGATTTTGTTTCCTTTGTCTCTCGCTACCCTCAACCCGGTGAAACTCTCGTTAGCAATGATTCCGGTATCTTTCAAGGAGGTAAGGGCGCCAATCAGGCAATTGCCCTGGCCAAGTTAGATGTTCCTACTTTAATGTTAGGAAAAGTAGGTAAAGATATTCTTAGTGATTTCGCACTTTCCTCACTTAAAGAAAGCGGAGTAGATACTACCGGAATTTCTAAAAGCCAGAAAAGTTCTACAGGTTCTGCTTCTATCTGGGTCAATACCCAGGGTCAGAATTCTATCGTAATCTATCCCGGAGCCAATGGAGAAGTTGATGAAGATTTTATTATTCGGCATGAAAAATTCTTTGATGATGCCTCCTGGCTTTTAACTCAATTTGAAGTCCCCCTGAAATCAATTCTATTAGCTCTAAAACTTGCCAAAAAACATGGCTTAAAGACCGTGATGGATCCTGCCCCGGTAAAAAAACTTAGCAATAACCATCTCTGGGAATTGGTAGATTATCTTCTTCCTAACGAAATAGAACTAAAAGAACTTACCCATACCGAGGATGTTTTAAAAGGAATTCATATCCTTAAATCCCGGGGAGTAAAAGAAATTATTGTTAAATTAGGCAAACAAGGTGCAGTATATGAAAATGAGGGTAAATTACTTTCTTTCCCGGCTGTACCGGTGGAACAGGTAGTAGATACTACCGGAGCGGGAGATTGTTTTATCGCCGGTTTTTTGCATGGAATGATTCAGTGGGGAGATATCCCTCGGGCGATTAAGATAGGAAATCTAACTGCTTCTTACTCTATCCAGAAGAAGGGGGCAGCGGTATCTTTCCCCAAAAAATCTGAAATTGATTGGAAAAAATTGGAATGAAAAAAAAGTGTACTATTTATGATGTGGCAAAAATAGCGGGTGTTTCAACTTCAACGGTGTCCAGAGTAATGAATTCCCCCGAAATAGTAGCAGAAGAGACCCGCCAGAAGGTTGCGAATACGGTAAAAGAATTGTCTTATATTCCTAACATGATGGCAGCAAGCATGCCCAGGAGAAGGACAAATTATATAGGTTTGATAATACCGGACATAACCAATATATTTTTTTCTAACCTGGTAAGAGGGGTTCAGGATGTTTGTGAAAAACATGGATACAGCGTATTGGTGGTGAACTCAGATGATAGCCAGGAAAAAGAAGGTCATTATTTAAAGCTTTTATATTCCCGGCGGGTAGATGGAGTAATTTTGACGGTGGCTGGTTATCGGGAGAAGGAATTTCCCGAAGAAGAGCTGTCCTTACTTAAAAAAATGAACATAGTGCTTATTGATAGAGAAATAAATGGAATGACGACCCCCATCGTTAAGGTCAACAATTTTGCCGGGGCTTATTCTGCAGTTAAATATTTAATAACAATGGGGCATAGAAAGATAATGTATTTAGCCGGAATAGAAGGAACCAGAACTAATACTGAAAGAGAAAAAGGTTATCTTTCTGCCCTAAAAGAAGCCCGTATAAGTTGGGAAAAGGAATTAACGGCTGATTTTCGCCTGGATACTGCTTATCAAAAAATAATACACCATTGGCCTCAGTTAAAGAATTCAGATGAACTACCTACGGCTATCTTTGCCGCTAATGACCTGATGGCTATCGGGGCTTTAAAAGCCTTTACCCAACTAAAAGTCCGTGTACCAGAAGAAATGTCTATTATGGGTTTTGATAATATACCATTTTCTGATTGCACTTATCCACCTTTAACCACTATTGCTCAGCCTACTTACCTGATGGGACAGAAGGCAGTTGAGATATTACTTAAATTAATAGACAAAAAGAAAATCAAAAACTCTAAAAAATCGATAGAGTTAGAAACCGAACTTATTCAACGAGATTCAGTGAGAAAGATATAGGATTATAGGATATAGTTTAATATATATTTGAATTATTTTACAAAATATTACGATTTATATAAGAAAAGGAATGTAGAAGTCAATGAGTAATTTAAAAATAGCAATTATAGGAGTAAGCCATTGGCATGTACCACTATATATAAAGGGATTGAAGGAAATAAATGCAAATGTAATTGGAGTATCCGATTATAATAAAGATATTGCACTTAATGTTGCTTTGGATTTAGACACAAAAACTTTTACTTCTCCAAGAGAATTAATTGAAGAGGAAAAACCTGACTTAGCATTTGCATTTTCTCCCCATAATCAAATGTATATACTTGCCCGTCAGCTGATAGAATGTAAAATACCGTTTTCAATTGAAAAACCATGTGGGCTAAATTATCAGCAGGTAAATGAGCTTGCTGAGCTTGCTGAACAAAGAGGTACTTATTGTACAATACCTTTTATATGGCGCTACAGTGATGCAGTAAATTATTTTAAGAATCAAAATCAGATGTCGTATACTCACTTTTCCTTTCGCTTTGTTGCAGGTCCTCCTGAACGTTATCTTCAGAATAATTCTCCGTGGATGCTAGATAAGGCACAAGCTGGAGGCGGGTGTATGACAAATCTTGGTGTCCATTTTATTGATATAGTATCTTATCTGACAGGAATCAATGATATGCAGGTACTTGGAGCAGGATATAACTATACTTATTCCTATTCTGTTGAGGATTATGCTGCAGCACTGCTTAAAGTAGGTGAACATACAACTTTTTCAATAGAAACTGGATATGCATTTCCAATGGATGAAAAACATAAACGCGAAAATACATGGACAATAGTTACAAATAATGCTTATCACTCTCTGACAGATGGTCAAATTGAGAGCAGATTTTTTGATGGTAAAAATAATATTAAATATTTACCTACAGATTCAGATGAATATTATCCGGTATTTGTGAAAGAAACTATTCGTCAGGTTGAGAATGGTGAGCCTTCACAAATTGATTTAAGACAGATGGCTCATGTAAGAAAAATACTTGATGATATAAATAAAACTGCTGAAATAAATAGAATAAAATCATAAACAGAATGATTTTTAAAATAATTTTGGAGATGACAGAAAATGATTATGGAAATATGAATCTCCCCCGCTTTACTGGATACCAGGTTAAGAGCTATAATTAAATAAAGGAGGTTAAAGAAAACATGGAGGGGAATTGATAACAATATAGTGAGGAATTTAAGAAAGATGCAGTCGGGCACAGTCTAACATCAGAAAAGACAGTGGCAGAAGTAGCCCAGGACCTGGGGATTGCCCATAGCAATCTAAGGAGATGGCGTGCCCAATATGGCAAAAACGGAGAACTATCCTTTCCGGGGAATGGTAAGCAAAGGCTTACCCCGCAAGAAGAGGAGATTAGAAGGCTAAAAAAAGAGCTTTATGATGTCAGGCAGGAGCGAGATATATTAAAAAAAGATTTGGCCATCGTGCACAAAAACCGTAGATTTATTTTTAGTTTTATTAAACCAGAAAAACCAGCAGATAAGGTTCTGGAGGAAGTTCTTCAATACCTTAAAAAAGCTGCCGATATGACAGAAAAAGAAGGAATTAATCTTCTCATTGAAAATAAACATATATGTTGGGATGATTCTGCTTAAAATACCATTGATATTATAAGAAGAGTAGGAAGCAATGATTTAAAAGTAAACCGGGATCTCGGAAATGCATATTTTGCACATGAAAATCCATATCCGCTTGGACGTAACACAGTTAAGGGAAATGTAGGGCATGTTCACTTTAAAGATGCGATTACTCATTCAGAAGGTTCAATGGAATATGTAGTGAAAGGGGAGATTGACTGGAAGGTCAAATGAATGTTCTTATAAAAGATGGATATAATGTATACATTTCTATTGAAACATACTGCTGTCCAAAAATAAAAAGTGCTTATAAAACCTTGCAAAGAATAATTACGCTAATGAGGAAAGAGGTTCTTTGAGCATATGAAAAGGAAGTATGGTTTAAGTGAAAAGATTAGCAATACTTGATATTGGAAAACTTGAGATTCAGGAATATTGTGAAGAAGTCAAAGTCAAACCCAATATGGTAAAAGTTAAGGTAAATGCCTGTGGTGTATGTGGAAGCGATCTTTCACTATTACAGGGTAAAAGGGATCTTAAGAATGAACATTATTTTGGACATGAATTTACAGGCATTGTTACAGAAATAGGTGATGGAGTTACCGGATTGGAGCTTGGAATGCGTGTTACAAGTGAATTAGTGAAAACCTGTGGACAGTGTTGGAATTGTCGTAATGGATCTCCGAACTGTTGCAAAAGTCTTAATGAAGTACTTTTTCCTGGAGGTTTTGCGAGTGAGACTATTGTATTGCATTCCGATTCATATAAGTATTTAAGTATATTACCTACGTCTATTGATGATATTATGGGAACATTAGTGGAGCCTACAAACTGTGCTTTGCGTGTAGTAAAAAGATCAAAAATTCAGCCTGGTCAGTCAGTTCTTGTTATTGGGCTTGGTTCTATGGGAATCATTGCATCTCAATTGCTTGAAAACTTTGGAGCAGGTAAAATTATTGGGATGGATAAAAATAAAAGTAGATTGGAAACAGTTAAAAAATCCGGATTAATAGATGTTATAAACAGAAATGACCTTGATTGGTTGGAGCAATTAAAAAATTATACAGGAACAAGGGGAGTTGATGTAGTAATTGAAGCTACAGGTTTTCCGGCAGCTATTGGTGATGCCTTTTTAGCAGCAAGAGTCGGAGGTCTTATTTCAGTATTAAGTGTATATCATGGAAAAGCGAACAATCTTGATATACTTCCTATTATGAGAAAAGAATTAACCATAGTAGGTGCTAAAGGACCTTATCCTGATCAAAAATCTGATGATACATCTGTTACTATTGGTGAGCTTCAAAAAATACAGGAAAAGCTTCAAAAAATAATTAGAATTTACGACTTTAAAGATTCATTTAAAGCATTTGATGATGCCATAAAAGGTATAAGCATAAAATCTGTAATTTCATTTAAAAATATGTAAAAATAGATTTATTTAAGTTTTTAAAACGTATTACCGAGAATCTACGTGAGTCTTTAGAAAACAGGATTAACCCAAAGTGCCCTCAAATTGGTATAATTAGTGGTGTTGAGCCTATTAAAAACCTAAAGAAAAGTTGCACTTAATGGCATGACATAATTGACAAAATTTAATTCACAGCCAAAAAACCTTACATCAAATGCGGGAGTTTTGCTACTCCTTAATTATACAGAGGAACAAAGAATATCTCAAGATTTCTCTACAATTTCAGTTTTAAGACAACGCAGATGACAAGAGACATAAACTTTAGAACTTTTAAAAAGTTGCTCAAGAAGAAAAAGCTCAGAAAAATAGTGATCGACTTAGATAGCTGAGCAGTTAATGTTGAAGAAAATCAGTAAGGAACCGTTAAAGGATACAATCCTGGTTTACAAGAGGAATAACCATTACCGCATTCTGATGGTATTTCGTGATAAATTAAAGGCTTATCTTAGAGGCTTTATGCGTTCTTGAAATACATACATCTCTAATGGTGCTGCCGAAATGAGAAAAGAAATCATTGCAAACTTGAGAGATGAAGTGGACAACATCGTTTTTTAGAATGGACAGCGGTTATGAAAGCGAAGAGATCGCAGAAGTTATTGAAGAAGCAGGATACCAGTATGTGGTAAAAGTCAAGGAATACTCGAAACATGCTTAATAAAGTTTATGACAGAGCAGTTAAAATTGGGGGAAGATTATGGTTAATAAAAAAATCAAAGCCGGAGTGATCGGCACGGGAGCAATTGCTCATGTGGCGTATTTCCCTTCGTTGGCATCAATGAAAAACGTTGAAATATCTGCGGTTTTAAGCGGCCATTTCGAAAACGCTCAATCTACCATCAGGCAGTACGGAGGAGGCAGGGCCGTTCACAACTTGGATGAGTTTTTAAAGCAGGACCTTGACTGCGCCTTTATTCTGACGCCAAAAAACGTGCGCAAGGAATACCTCGTTCCTCTTTTGGATGCCAAACTGGATGTCCTTGTTGAGAAGCCTCTTGCGACAACATTGAAGGAGTGTGCATATTTAGCCGATATTTCGGCCAAATCAGGCCAGTTGGTCATGGTTGCCTTCAACCGCCGCTTTTCGCCGGTCAATCAAAGGGGGATTGCCGCCTTTAACGGAGAAAAACCCGAATATGTGCTGGCCCAGAAGAACAGGGAATTTAAAGAATACCGAGGGACGCTGGAAAATGCCATACATATGGTCGACATGCTGCGGTATATCTTAGGTGAATGCACCAAGGTGGAAGCTCAGGCCAGATACAAGGACCCGTTTTATGAGGATCTGTGTACCGCACTTTTAAGTTTTGAAAGCGGCTCGGTAGGACTTTTGGGAGCCAGCCGCTCATCGGGGCAATGGTTTGAGCGCATTGAGATGTATGGAGGGAATAAGACCGTAATAATGGAATGTCCGGTAAGTTACCGGGTAATATATCCCGACCATGAGGAGGGACAGAATATGACCCCGCTTTACAAGGGTTGGGCTAATGTTATAGATACTCTCGGATTTAAACCTTGCATTGAGCATTTCATACATTGTGTGGAAACGCGAGAAAAACCTCTTACATGCGCCGAGGATGCATTTAAGACCCATGAGCTGATGGACCGTATTTTAAGGGTAGCAGGACTACCAGATTTATCAAATGATTGGAGTGGCCAAAAGTGAAATTAGCAGGACATACAATGGGAACTCCCGAATATACCCTGCCCGAAGCTATTAAATTGTTTGCGAACATAGGGTTGGACGGTATCGAGATCATAGTACAGACAGACGGCTATAAATCGGCCATAGCTTTGGATGCCAGTGAAAAAGAGTTCGAAAATATAAAGAAACTGGCTGACGACGCCGGTTTGGAGATAGCATGCCTTACTCCCTATCTGAACCTTTTTAACAATGTAGTCGAGGAAATAAGGCAAAAGGAATGCGAACAGCTTAAAAGGGTTATACGTATGGCCAAAATACTGAATGCACCCAGCATAAGGGTTTACGGCGGAAGGTTCGTGACGGGAGAAGAGGATGACGGCAATCAAAAGCTTCACCAACTGGTTAGATCAATGAGGGAGTGCGGTGATTATGCCGCCCGGTATAACGTAAAGCTATGTTTGGAAAACCATTTCGGAACAATGACCACCACCGCCAGACGTACGGCGGAAATTGTAAACCTTATTGACAACCCAAATGTCGGCATACTTTACGATCAGGCAAATATAGCCTTTTTCCCTGCGGAGGAGTATGAAGAGGCGATAGAATTGCAAAAGGGGAAAATATATCATATACATGTAAAGGATCTTGTATATAGAAACGGTGCTACCCCCTTGATCTATTCGGAAGTATCCCACATAAATGAGGAGGACAGGACCGTCCGTTCGAGGATACCGGGAGAAGGGATACTGAACTGGCCCCAAATACTAAAGGAGCTTAAAGGTACCGGCTATGACGGATGGCTTTCTTTAGAGTATGAAAGAAGATGGCAGACCATAGATCTACCCGAAGCGTCAATAGGTATGACAAAGGGATGCCGGTACATCAGAAAGTGCTTGTCAAATCTTATATGAAAGTGGTGGTTTAAGTTAAAAGATATTTAGCTATTTTATAGGACATTAATAGATTCTTATAAATGAGAATATTAAGGAAAGGTAAGGCAATTAATGAAAATAGGAATAATAGAAGCTTCTTATTGGCATGCACCTTTATATATAAAAGCAATTAAAGGGATCGATCCATAAAATCGTTGGAATTTCTGATAGTAATGAAGAAATTGCTAAAAAATACGCCTCATATTTAAATTGTAATCGTTATAGGGATTATGTTAATTTGATTAATAAAGAAAAACCTAATCTTACATTTTCTTTTGGAAGGCATTATAAGATGCCTAAAATTGCAAAATTTCTGATGATGTCAGGGATTCCCTTTGCTATTGAAAAACCAGTAGGCACTTCTAAGATTTAGAAGAATTATTAATATTACAAGATAAGTACAACGCTTTTGTTGCTATTCCTTTTATATTCAGATATAGTCCCATTTTAAGAAAAATTACTATATTAAAGAAATTAGGTTATTTAGGTGATATAAATAGTCTTTACTTTAGATTCATTGCTGGACCTCCTTCACGCTATATTAGATCCAATTGTGGCTGGATGTTAAATTTATCTCAAGCAGGAGGAGGATGTACTATCAATTTAACAGTTCATTTTATTGACTTTATTTTCTGTCTTGTTAAAGAAGAAATAAAGACTGTCTATACAGCTCTGAGCAATCTTATTCATCATGAGGATATCGAGGATTTCTCTTCTGTCATTCTGAGAACAAATGATGGAATAACATGTATTATCGAAACTGGATATGCTTATCCTAATGTAACAAAAAAACAAAGAGATATTTATTACAGCATTATATTTAATAATAACTATTTAACAGTTCAAGATGAGAAAATAACTTGGATTGAGGATAAGTTAATAAAAGAAAATAATATTATTACAAATACCGATAAATATTATCCTATTTTTATAAGAGAGGTTCTTAATGCGACAATAAAAGAAGAAAAACCAAAAGCATCTTTGAGAGATATGTATAAAGCAATGAAAGTAATTGATGCTATATATAAATCTAGACGAAAACGAAAAGTAATTGATTTAATATAAATGAGTGAGAGTTTTGATTATTAGAAAAATATTCAATTTTGGTATTATTGGAACGGGTCAAATAGCACATATTCATTATCAGGCACTTAAAAATATTCATAATGCTAGACTTATTGCGATACAAGATATAAATCTAAAGACCGCAATGAATTTTGCTAGAAAATATAAAATTAAACAATATTATAAGAATTATTTAGATTTACTTAAAAATAAAAAAATTGATGTTGTTATTATATGTACACCGCATTGGACACACGAAGAAATAGGAATAAATGCAGCCAAGTTTGGGAAGCATGTTCTAATAGAAAAACCTCTTGCAAATACTGCAAAATCAGCAGAAAATATTATTAATTCTTGCAAGAAAAATAATGTGAAATTAGGGGTTATTTTTCAAAATCGATTTTCTAATAGGGCATTAAAACTAAAAAGTTACATTCAAAGAGGCAAATTAGGTAAAATTGTAGTTGCAAATGTATTAGTAAACTGGCACCGAACCCAGGAATATTATAACAATGCACCTTGGCGTGCTTTTAAATCTGAAGCTGGTGGTGGTGTATTAATGACACAAGCAATACATTTTATAGATTTATTACAATGGTGTATCGGCCAACCGGAAAGTGTTTATGCATATACGGATGTAAAAACTCATAATATTGAAGTTGAGGATACAGCTGTTGCAGTTTTGAGATTTAAAAGTGGTATTTTAGGGATAATTGAATCGACAGTATCAACTTATCCAGAATTACCTGCGCAATTATGCTTATATGGTTCTAAAGGTATTGCCATACTAGAAGAGCATAGAGGCAAAATTAAATTAACGATTCTCCCTAATAATGAAGAAGAAAAAAATTATAAAATAATTAATTATAAAAAAATGTTTAATGGTGCTATTCCGAAATTGCAAGAGAGTTTAAATCACCAGAAACAAATTGAAGATTTTATTGAAAGTATTTATTTTAATAAAAAGCCAGAAGTTGATGGTAGAGAAGGTATAAAATCATTAAAAATAATCGAATCAATTTATAGGTCTTCAAACCGAAAGGAGGAAGTTAAATTAAACTGATTTAAATAAAATGAGAAGATTAATAGTTAAAGCTCCTTTAAATTTATCAATTGAAGATATAGATAATCTTAGATGCCATGATAATGAAGTTATTGTTAAAATAAAATATTGTGGAATATGTGGTAGTGATATTGCAATTTATCAGGGTAAAAATAGAGATACATATTATTTAGGTAGCCGGAGTTGCAGCAGCTCTTGGCAGCGAAGAAAGAATTGTTCCTAGAGAAGTAAAAATTTCTAAATTAAGGCAGGCATTAATCGAACAAGGAGTTTATTTTGAAGGCAGGTAATATAAATAGGAATACGGAATAGGGGGGTGATCGATTTCTACCAATAAAGTTTGTTTGATTGGGGAGGTGAGGTTATGTATTGAATTCATTAAAAAAACATGGTAGACCTGATGAAAAAAGAAACTATTCTAAAAAATAGATGTTTGAGGAACAATAAAATAATAACTAAGGAGGATTTTTAAATGTTAAGCAGTAAAAAGATAACAAAGGTGATGTCTCGATCGAAGTTAATGATTATTTTTCTATTAATGTCCATGTTATTTTTAGGAATAGGCGGCAATGGATTGGCGGAAGAATATGTAATAAAGTATGCATATGTATTTGCACCGGTTGGAGCTCAACAAGACTCTGCAGTGTATTTAAAGGAAAGGATTGAAGAACTTTCTGGAGGAAGACTTAGCGTTCAACTTTATCCCAGTGGTCAATTGGGTGATAAAGTAGCGGTGGAGGAAAGTCTGAGATCCGGGACTATTGAAATGTGCGACGCTGCAGCGACGGACCTTTCAAGTTGGAGTAAAATGTGGTCCATTTTTAGTTTGCCTTATAATTTTGTAGATGATGATCATATGTTCCGCGTTCTTCGTGACAAAGATGTTAGTAAAATGTTTAATGAAGATGCCGAATCTATCGGATTTAAGGTACTTGCCTGGACTACGGTTGGTAGTAGAAGTGTCTTAAATTCCAAGCGACCTATTTATAGACCAAAAGATCTGAATGGAATAAAGGTTCGCGTTATGGCAGATCCGTTTTTAGCAAAAGTAGTAAAGCTAATGGGAGCTATTCCGGTTCCTTTGGCGTGGACGGATGTCTATGTTGCTCTCCAGCAAGGTACAATTGATGGGGCAGAAAACAGTCCATCAATTCTTTTCAGTAATAACCTGCACGAAGTAACCAAATATTTTTCACTGACAGAACACTTTAGAATGCCGGGTCCCCAGTTAATGAGCCTCAAGTTTTTCAACAGCTTACCAGAAGATTTACAGAAGGTATTGATGCAGGCAGGAAAGGAAACCGAAGAATTTAGCAGAAAAAATTGGATATTGTATGATGAGGAGTCTCTCAAGAAAATGGAAGACAGTGGAATTAAAATAAATAAACTAAGCGAAGCGGATAAAGAAGCTTTCAAAGAAGCAGTTAAACCAATATATGATGATTTTTTATCTGATGCGGATCAGAAAACGAAAGAATTGTATAATTTAATGAATAAAGTAAAATAGCCGCTTAACAATCAAGAGAACCAGGGGCTTTAGTGCCCCTGGTTCTAAAATCTTTTGGGAGATATTATGAATGAGTTTTTTAAAAAAACTTTAAGTAACATGAAGAATGGTTTATGTGTGATCGAAGAAATAATTATAGTTTCATCCATTACTATTATATTTATACTTATTACTAGCGAGGTTATTGCTCGATTTGTATTTAAGAGCGGTATTATGTGGGAACTTGAACTTACTGGTTTTTTGTTTGTATTAATGGGAATGGTAGGAGGCGCAACGGCAGTGCGAAAAAATATGCATGTTAGGTTAAATTATTTAATAGAAAAAGCTCCGAAACCACTTGCAATAATAATAAAAATCATAAATTCTTTAGTAATTTTATGTGTTTTATTTGTGTTGTTGGTGGGAGGTATACAATTTGCTAATGATGCCCTGACACAGACATCAATTATGTTAGATATTCCAATGTTTATAATATATTCTTTTATTCCTTTGGGTTCTTTCCTTATGATTATATGGTTTATTTATGGTTTATTTTATTCAGCAAAAGTTAATAAAAACTATAAAGATTGAAGTTAAATAGATACTTTTAGAGAGATTAGTATATTAGTATAAAGGGGGTAATTTTTAGTGTCAGGACTAGTTCTTATAGGATTGATTTTCATACTGGCTTTTATGGGTATTCCCGTTGTTTTTGCTTTAGGAGGTGCAGAGGTGATGGGAATTTATTTGATTAAGGCTAATCCTTTTCGGGTTATGGCTCAATCAATGTATATGGGTATTAACTATTTTCCGCTTTTGGCTATTCCTTTATATATTTGTATGGGCGAATTAATGAGTAAAGCAGATTTAACAAAACGTTTAATTCGTTTTAGTAGTTTATTTGTGGGGAGGGTACCAGGAGGTCTGGCACATATAAATATTCTGGTAAGTATGTTTTTTGCTGGTATGAACGGTTCAGCCGTAGCAGATTCCTCCTCTGTCGGTGGCATACTAATCCCTGCTATGATAAAAGAAGGATATTCTAAAGATATTAGTGTTGCGGTGACCGCCAGTTCCTCATGTATTGGTCCAATTATCCCCCCTAGTATAATAATGGTTGTATACGGAGCCACGGTAGGAGTATCTATAGGAAGTCTTTTTGTTGGCGGTATTATTCCAGGAATATTATTGGGTTTGGCATTAATGGGTATAGTTTTAATTATGGCTCCTATCTATAACTTTCCCAGAATAACAAAGCCCATTAAGTGGCCTGAAAAATGGATAATAATTAGAGAAGCAGCCTGGCCTCTGGGAATGCCAATTATTATTGTTGGAGGAATTTTGGGAGGAGTATTTACCCCCACGGAAGCCGGTGCTATAGGTTTATTATACTGTATTATAGTTGGATTATTTATCATAAAATCTTTGAAAATCAAAGATTTATTTCCTATATTTTACCATACGGCTCTAGTCACCTCAACGGTTTTATTAATAATTGGCATGTCGAGAGGGATCAGCTGGATACTTTCGGTTTTACAATTCCAAAATTTTCTAACTCAGGCTTTAATGCAGATTTCAACTAACCCAGTTGTATTCTTGCTTTTAGTAAATATATTGCTATTAATACTTGGGACCTTTATGGATGCAAGCGCAAGTATAATTATTTTTGCGCCGATTCTTACCGCCATTGCTGTAAATTACGGTATTAACCCGCTCCATTTTGGTTTAATCATGGTTCTTAACCTTACGATAGGGCATATTACGCCGCCTTTGGGACTTTGTCTAATGGTAACTTCCGAGATTGCCGATATTTCTCTTGAAAGGGGAGCAAAAGCAGTTTTTCCGTTTTTATTGTCAGAGATAGGTGTTTTAATGATTATTACTTATGTGCCCCAAATCGTACTCTATATACCGAAGTTATTAGGCTATATTTAACTTTTATTTTGGCAATCAACCATTTTACGCGAATCGTACTGGGAAGATGGCAAAGTTAAAAATTTGCATTAAAAATAAATATTATTGTAAAGTATGCATAATATGGAAAAAACAGATAGATAACTCCTTACAATACAGGAGCATAGCTTACACCAGGCAGGGTTGAAAATATGCAGTCAGACTAAATGGTACTGTCAAAAGTAATATGAAAGAATATGAAAACTAAATTCCCCGGATTATGAAGGAAAATGTATCAATCGTTCTTTGAAAAAAGAAGATCTCGTTTAAGGTTTAATGCTATAGAAATTACTGTAATGTTTCATACACATCCAAGCACAAGTAGCTCTGAACGGAAAAAAGTTTGTAGATGGTTAGATGATGCAGGTATAGTTTGTAGTGGAATACACTTCATTTTTGATGATAATGTAAAACTAGCAAGTACTTACAAAGAAAATATTCAACACAGTATTCTGTATAACAGAGCTGTTATAGACCTAGCTGCTGATCTAAATACTAAAACAATAGTAGTAGGAGGCGGAAAGATACGTTCCGTAAAACCCGAGCAAAGCAGAGAAGAAATTATGAAAATATTATTTGAAATATTTGCAGCGAGCGGAGATTATGCAAAAGAAAGGGGAGTTTATTTAGGGATAGAGGCAATGAATCTCCCCGCAGCAGAGCTACGGGGTATCTATCACTCTCTAAAGCAAACTAATTGATCGCAGCAGAGTTGCGGGGAATTAAACCCTAAGAGAGTAAAAAAAGGCAGAAGGAAATATTTAAAATAAATTAGGAGGTTATGTCACATGAAAGTTAAACTGGGCTGCTTCGGATTTGTGCGCGATATTGACTTAATTAGGACGGCGGGCTATGATACGGCGGAAATGGACATATATGAAATCAATTCGCAAAGCAAAGATGAATTTAAAAAAACATGCTCTGTAGCCAGGGCTTCGGGCCTGACATTTAACGCTTTTTCCGGATTCATGCCTCTTACGGAACATATTTATAAAGATAGTTTTCAGTTTGAAAATTGGCTGCTTTATGCCGAAAAGGCTGCAGTGCGGACGGCCGGACTAGGATGTAGGATATGGCCCTTCGGCTGCGGTAAGCCACGCTCTATCCCTTTGGGTATCGACGGGGAAAAAGCAAAGGCAAAATTTAAGTTTTTTGTCGAAGAAATATGCCATATAATTAAGAAATATGGCATTGTTCTGGCGATTGAGCCTTTGGGCTCCATGAATTCAAATTATTTGAATTATATTTCAGAAACGGTCAAATTCGTAGAATCGGTCAATCTGGAAAACTGCATGACCATGTGCGACTTTCGTCATATGGTAAAGTTGAACGAAGGCTTCGACGAAATAGTAAAATACCGTGACTACATCTGCCATGCGCATATCGATAATCCGTGCGGGATGGAGCGAAGATTTCCAATGGCCGGCGATGGCGTTGATTATGACGGTTATCTTGAAGCATTGGACAGGGCGGGATATGACAAAATACTTACCGTCGAAGCCACAAACTACTCGAATTTTGAAAAAGAAGCGAAAAAAACAATGGAATTTTTTAAATTAAAGGGGCTAAAATAAATTTTATGTCTTATGTAATAGGTTATACCATATATCATAATATAAAAGAAATCGCGAGGTTGGTCGATGTATCTCCTTCTACTATTACGGTGTATTTTAATCTAGCGGGAAATCCCCACCTGTAAAGGTGGGGATGAGAGCATTTTCCTGTTTCTTCCGTTCGTACTTTGATATAATAGGAACATAAAATTATATAAAGCTGCTCATACCGTATATAAGACTAAAATATCATATTGTTTGGATAACCCGATACCAAAGTATGATTTTAGTAACCGGAATAAAAAGTTATCTGAAAATAAAACTTCAGGAAATAGGGAAATATTATCCTGATTGGGAATATGTAGAGATAGGAATAAAGAAAGATTATGTTCATTTGTATATGGTAATCCCCCCGAAGTATGCCGTAAGCAAAGTAGTGGAAACCATCAAAAAAAATACCAGCAGATCTCTAAGCAGGAAGTTTGCTTTCTTGAAAAAGGTATATTGGGATAAAAAAGGCATTTGGGGTAAAGGGTATTTCGTATCTATGGTAGGGAAAAACGAAGAAGTAATCTGAAGATACCTAGAATCACAAGAAGAGGAAGAAACAGGACAAGCAAAGCTTGAGCTTTGAAAGTACTACGCCTGTAAAGGCGGGGGTATCTATTTGGTTCTTAATAAAAGGCTGGCATCGGTGTGCGGAAACCAGAAAAAATGTAATGGATGTCATTAAAAAGAATGGAGATAGTCCTAAAAGCCGAATAGATACAGGTCAGGATAAAGGGTAGTATTTACTTTATCAAATACAAGAGCGAAGACCTCTTCAGCAAATACCGAACGGCTGAATATTTTCTGTCGACCCCTGTTGGATATCTTTAGAACTTATAAAATCAATAGCCTACGAAAAACATTTAACTTATAAAGTAATTATCCGAATTTATAAATAGAGTCATAATAATATTATTTTCAATAAATAAATATTTACTGATTTTTAAGTATATAATCACCTATAGTTTTCAATATTAGATAACCAGTATATGCACCAGGATCCATAACACCCATACTTCTATTCTTAAACCATTTAGCACGACCAATTTGAGATTCTAAATTTTTTGTTGACTCAGCACCATCGTAAGCATTCTTGATCATTCTTTTTATTGTAGAAATATCATCAGTTTCGTCATTATTTTCTTCTAAGGATTCTAAAGCCGGTATAAGGGAATCTAATATTGTTTTTTGCCCTTTTGAGGCCTTCCCCCTCTTTTCTATTGCTTGAATTGAATCCTGAAGCATCTTTTGTATATCTTTTATATTAATTGATTCTTTTTCTTTTATCGCTAAACCAGCAGCTTTCATTGCCGAAAAAATAAGAATACCTATGGTGGAACCGGTTATTTCATTAACTCTAAACCCTCCTTTAATTAAAATATCAGAGATCTTTAGATCAGGATATTCTTCTAAATATTGTGCGATAGCATTGGTTCCCCTGTACATGGTTAACCCATGATCCCCATCACCTATTTTGCTATCTAACTCATTTAAAAAATCTTTTTCCTTTTTAAAAACATCATCTAGTTTTACTATAATATTTTTGATGTCTTCTTGGTGTAAGATGATATTCATCTGCTAACCCTCTTTCACAAAAGGTGTCCAAACAGGTTGATTTAAATATTTTTTAAATTTATCACTTAGTTTAAATAATGTTATTGAAAAGCCAGCCATTTCCAGAGAAGTGGCATAACGTCCTACATAAGGTTTATATATTTTTATCCTCTTATCCTCGAAAATATTTGCAATCTTTCTATAAATAATAAACAATTCTTCCAAAGGAGTGGCACCCAAGCTGTTAACTAGCACACTAACTTCTTCGTCTTGTTTAACCGGCAAATCTTCAAGTAATAGGTCTATCATATCTTCTGTCACTTCATCTGCCGATTTTCTTTTTTCTCTTTTGATTCCGGCTTCTCCGTGAATACCCATCCCAATTTCCATCTCATCCTTACCCAAGGAAAAGGAAGGTTTACCTGCACCTGGAACCGTACAGGATGAAATTGCTACCCCCAGTGAACGAATTCTTTGTAAGGCATCATTGGTCGTATTATATACTTCTTTTAAAGATACTCCTTCATCAGCACAAGCACCAGCAATTTTATAGGCGTAAAATAACCCCGCAACTCCCCTTCTTGCTTGTTCATTTCCTTTTTTACTCGAAGCAATATCGTCGGCAACTAATATTGTTTTTACTTTTATGCCTTCATCTTCAGCCATTTCAGCTGCCATATCAAAGTTCATAATGTCACCACTATAATTACCATATAGATACAATACCCCTTTACCACCATGAACTGCTTTGGTTAAGCTTAATATCTGATTCATGCTCGGAGAAGCAAATACGTTGCCAATAGCTGCTCCATCTAATAATCCTTTCCCTACATAACCCATAAAAACCGGTAAATGACCTGATCCTCCGCCAGTGACTATACTGACTTTTCCTTTGACCGGTGAATCAGCTCTGGTAATTGTTCTAATTTCTCCATTGGCTTTTTTCAGCAAATTTGGGTAAGCATTTAAGATACCCTCTAACATTTCATCAACGTAATTTTCGTCATTGTTATAAAATGTTTTTATAATAACCTATCTCCTTTATTAATCTAATTGTACTAATTTCTAGTAATGTAAATCATGATTGGATTGCACAATCCTCCCAAATTACTCGCAACTTCTTTAAGACTATTCCATGTTATTCCATCATTTTCATTAACCATAACTCCTTTTAAAGAAAGTAGGGCACATTGTACTGCCTAACCAGCAGAAAGAGCAAGTTTAATAGCACGCCTTCCTTTGAATTAAAAAACGGCCTAATACTAAAGATATTTTTTAATTCGCGAGTATAGCTTAGATTTTTGATCCTCGGTCAGATTAATAAGCGGTTTTCTCATGTGTCCACCCCGGATTCCTCTGAAATCAAGAGTTGTTTTAAACAGTGCCATATCTGCTCCGGATTTTAATATCTCGCATATCTCGCTTGCAATTTTCTGTTCTTCTCTTGCCTTTTTTTCGTCATTTGCTTTATATGAATTATATACTTCTACAAAATGTTCGGGCATCGGATCTGATACTCCGGATACTGTACCGTCGCAGCCCATACACAGCGCGGGATAAAACAGTCTGTCGGTGCCCACGACTACCGAGAAATCGCCGTCATTAATATTTAGGTAGTCTTTTACTCTTAACATATCTGCAAAACTGTATTTAATACCTACAACATTTTTACATCTGTTTGCAATTTTCTGGGCCACCTCGGGCATTATATCATTAGCCGCACACTGAGGTATTGCATACAGATACACCGGGAAATCTGCGGGTACGCTGTTTGCTACCTCAACATAATACTCTTCCATTGCCTTGTCGTTTACTGTGAAGTAGCTGGGAGTTACCACACCGATGCCGTCCGCGCCTATCTTTTTTGCTTGCTGCGCGAGTCTTATGGTTTCCGTGATGGTCATAGCGCCTACATGGATAAATACCGTTACCCTTCCCGCGGCCTTTTTGACTACGGTTTCTGCTACAAGCTCCCTCTCCTCCGGTGACATGAGATACATCTCCCCTGTTGTACCTGTAGGGTACAGACAGTGTACGCCTTTAGAGATTAAAAATTCCGTCAGGTCATTGATTGCCGTGACATCAACCTTGTTATTTTCATCAAAAGGAGTTGTCATAGCAGTGATTACGCCGTAAAGCTTTTTCATAATAATTCCTTCTTCCCTCCCGTTAAACGTTTACTAAATAATTGAGTTGCATGATACTGTAATAGATATTTTGCATCTGAATACGGTAAAAAAACAGTAAAATTCATGTAAGTATTTAATGTTGTTCAGTAAGAGTTTAACAATAGGTTAATACTATATAATAAAAAAGTCAAGTTGGCGAATTGCCTCATCAAAAAAGTACTCCAAATAGTATCGATGCCTCATATAAAAAAGTACTCCAAATTATTTTAATTATAACCTAATCTCCTCTATATTTAAAGAGAAGAAATTATCTC
>JAFGSC010000065.1 GCA_016934875.1 Candidatus Atribacteria bacterium | reverse complement strand
TTTCAATTGGTGGATTATTTCTTGGCTCAGGAGGTAATATTAACGGATTATCTATAAGTGGTCTAATAACGATGGCTGAAAATGAAAAATCAGTTATCTCGGGCATCGCTATATCTGGAATAGGCATATTTGCGGGAAAGGCAATCAATGGACTTGCTATCGGGGGATTAGGTGTTGGCAGCAATGAAAATATCATGGGACTGGGCATTGGGGGATTAGGTGTCGGCACCGACGGAAATATCACCGGTATTGCTTCCAGTTTGGCCTGCATATTTTGCAAAAAGAATTTCCAGGGTATAGCTGTTACTGGTGGCTATCTGAAATCCGAAATGTTTCAAGGTGTAGCCATTGCTGGTTATGCCAAAACCAATCAAATGTATGGATTATCTATAGCATTATATAATAGAACGAAAGAATTGCATGGAGTTCAACTTGGATTATTGAATTATGCTGAAAATAATCCAAGAGGATTTAGAATGCTACCGTTCCTTAATTTGCATTTTTAAAAACCCAAAACAGAGTAAGCTGCATTACCAACTCAAGGGATGGTTGAGAATGACTGAGAGTAAGCGGCTAATAACAGGATATGCTTAAATTATAAAAAAATAAGGAGCACTTTTTATGAATCCTTTATATCCTACTCTTTTAAGAAGATATCTAAGCACTACTATTGATGGAATTTTAATAATTGCATCGTTTATCATTATCCCATCTATTTTTTATCAAGATAGTGAATTAGCAGGAATTGCTCGTATCATTATATTGCTATCAATGCTTTTAATTTATGAACCAATTTGCACCAGCAAACTATGTACTTTAGGACAATTCATAACCGGGATTCGGGTTAGACGAAGGAATGATTATAGGAAAATATCGATTTTTTCGGCTTATATTCGAATTATCGTAAAGTCATTATTAGGCTTAATTTCATTTTTCACAATACCAGTCACAAAAGAAAAAAGAGCTATACACGATTTTGCTGTTAATTCAGTGGTTATTTTATAACAAAAAAGTTGAATCTTTTCAAATTTGAGAAATATACTACAAGGTTAATTTTGTCATTCCGATTGGCGACCTTTGCTATTTTAAATATCCAGATGTATTTTACGGAATTGGGAATTATGTCTCAACAGATGATGAGGAGGATTACACACCAATTAAATAAGAATTTCTAATCTCGTCTTTTTAAATTCAAAATGGCTTGAATGAGAGCAAATAAGTGAGAAACAAAGCCATATTTTTGAATTTACTGAAAATATATATTGCAAAATATATTCTTTTTTATATATTACCTTTAGCAAAAAAATGGCAAACAACTCCGGAAGTTTAGGACGTGAGATTAAATAAATTGGACATTTCTTAATTTAAGAGAATTGCCAGCAAAGATAATCTGAAACTAAATTGGGTAAGTTATTGTATCTCACGTCCTTAGCAACAGGTGGGAACAGATCTTGACCTCGACGGACAACTAGCTGACGTACTCCTCTGACTAACCGAAAAATAATACCACCTGCACTTAGCTTTAAGAGCAAATTCTTTTAGACGTGTCAGTAGCAATACCTAACAAAAGCGACAGTATTTCTAATAAAACTGAATATATGAAAAATTTAATGGAACAGGGAACCAGATGTCTGTTAATTCAGCCAAAATTTTCAAAGTTTAGTTCCTTGAATTACGTGGATGTCTGTAAAATTGTTGGAGCAAAATATCCTATTCCTCCGTTGGGTCTAATGACTGTTGCAGCTTTGCTGCCACAAAATTGGATTTTTAAATTGATAGATATAAATGTTGAACCATTGAGGGATGAGTACTTTGAATGGGCAGACATCGTTTGTACCGGAGGTATGTTATCCCAACAACCGGGCATCATTTCTATAATTGATAAAGCTCATAGATATGGAAAAAAAGTAGTCGTCGGTGGCCCTGAACCGACTTCCCAGCCACAACTCTATCAAATGGCCGATTATCTCGTGTTAGGCGAGGGAGAGAATACCATTCCAGCTTTTTTAAGTGACCTGGAAGCTGGCTGTAACAGCGGTGAATATAAGTCGGGTGAATTGGCTGATATGACTGAAGCGGTTGTGCCCAGATTTGATTTAATAAGATATGCCGATTATTTAATGATGGGAATGCAGTTCTCCCGAGGCTGCCCTTATAATTGTGAATTTTGCAATGTCATCGAGCTATTCGGCAGAAAATCAAGAACCAAAACTGTGAAACAGGTGATGAGCGAGCTTCAGTATCTTTATGACCTGAATTATAGGGGACATGTTTTTTTTGTTGATGACAACTTTTTAGGAAATAGAAAATGCGTCGAGGAGTTACTGCTTTCCATTGGCGAGTGGTCGAAAGAACATCAATACCCTTTTTATTTTGCTGCTGAGGCAACAATAAATTTGGCCGACGATGATTGTCTGCTCCAAATGATGAAGGATGTCGATTTTAGATTCATCAGCATTGGTATCGAGACGCCTGAAGCTGCTATTTTAAAAATGGCGCAAAAGAAACAAAATATAAATAAGCCTATAACTGAAATCATAAAGAAGATTTATTCTTATGGTATTGTGGTTGATGCCTGCTTTATCTTAGGTTTTGATAATGAAACCGAACAAACAGCCAGCAACATGATCAACTGTATTCAGGATGCCGGTATCTGCATGGCAATGGTTGGAACTTTGTTCGCTTTGCCGAATACCCAATTATCAAGACGCTTGAAAAAAGAGGGTAGATTGTTCGAGGAGGGCACAACAGTAAGGGATATTGAAAATGAAATTGATCAAATGTCCAGCGGCTTAAACTTTATAACCACCCGAGCCAGATTAGATATTTTGAGAGACTATATAAAAATTTTAGAGACTATTTATGATCCACTGAATTATTATAAAAGGCTGAGCTACATGGGGCTTAATTTAAAACGGGATAATAAACATAAACCAGAATTTGCTAAAATATTAACGATGGTCACAGCATTTTTAAAGATCTGTAGCAAAGTTGGATTTAGCAAATCCACTGGTTCATTGTATTGGAAGATGCTGTTTACCATTCTATTAAAAAATCCCAAAGCGTTTGAATCGGCAATTAGCCTGGCCGCCATGTATATCCACTTTGCGAAGCACTCCCAGTTCATCATTAAGCTGATCAATGAAAAGATCAAATATATTGAACATTATGGAGAGGAAAATTACAATCGATTCATGCTCTGCAAGACCAGTCTTCCCAGCC
>JAFGSC010000343.1 GCA_016934875.1 Candidatus Atribacteria bacterium | reverse complement strand
TGCAGATCAAAATTTCGTTGTTACTACTCGATAAATGGTTCTGATTGATGACCAATGTTATCCGAATTACTTTGGTGAAAATTCAGGCTAGGAAGATATACTCGGTCGAATTATCAAAAAGATAATAGCCATATGGCTGTCCGAAACCAAACAAACTTTTTAAAAATGCATTACCATTTATATCAGATAAAGTGTAACCTTCTATAGCATAATAATTTTGAATTATCTGAAGAGGATCATTGTCATCTATTTCTGTTTTATTTTTCTTATTTATTGCATGATCTATAGCGCTTACAACTTTTTCCTCAAAATTACTATCATTATATTTAATAGTATCTAAAGGTGATATATTAAAAGGTAAGGCATACTTCTCTTCTTGAAGAGGGATAATATATTTATTTTGTGCGATCATCATGCCATATTCCAAATTAACATTTGGGTTTGGTATATTGATTCCATCTTTTAGCGAGGGGTCCAAAAGCACAATACAGAACTTGCTTTGAATTATTTTTGAGCAAATTTTAGTGCAAAAAGCAAAGCTTCCTGGTTCAAAATTTCGTAATGCTAAATAACACTCAAAACCATGACTCTCAACTACTCTTTGAATGTAACTTATTTTAAGCTTGTATAAATCATCAGCAGGCGCTGCAACAAAAACCATTTTTGCAGATTCATAAACATTGCCACAAGATGGCATACCGATAAAACAATTCTCATTTTTTTTCATTATAATTTATCCTCAAAGACATTGGAGATAAAAGTGTTAATCAATTAAAGTGCAAATTTATGTCTTACAACGGTTTACCAAGGCAGAAGTTGTTTATGCACAGTTATGGCCGTCGCGGACAGGAGCATTACTGGTGGTCAAGCGTAACGAATGTGGAGCTTGAACACCGGAAATGCCCTGGAAGCAGGACAGAACGGTGTATAAACAATTTGGGTCGAAGGGCTGCTTTGAGCCCTGAGCCTGCCTTGGTTTGTTGTGCGAAGTTGGTTTGGCCATGATTTTCTGGGTGGGCGCGTATTCCTTTTTAAAGGTTTTAATCAGGCATGCAAAGCTTCAAGGACCGCCTTAGGATTTTTTTCAGTAATTCTCAATAAGGTAATTGCAGGACCTTCAGGTTTCCGTCGGCCTTGTTCCCAATTTTGAATTGTATTTTCACTTACACCAATCATATGTGCAAATTCGTTTTGGGAAACACGTAGTTTCTCTCGAATAGCTTTAACATCAGGAACAGAAAATGAAAAAACACGGGAAGGTTTCATTTTCTTCCTTCGGATTTTTCCAGCCTGCTTAACGCTTGTCAGCAATGTATCAAAATCTTTCTTATTCATAAAGATATTCCTTTAAATATGCCCTCAACTTGGAGAGCTGTTTTAGAGTAAGATTTTCCATTTCATTTTTCGGAAAGCAAAAGAGCATAAAAATGCTTTCTTGCTGATCCCAGTAATAGATAGTTCTGATACCTCCACTTTTACCTCTTCCAGGTAAACTCCAGCGAAGTTTCCGTAGCCCACCACCTCCAACAATAATAGCACCTGCATCGGGACGACAAATCAAATAGTGTTGAAGTTTTTTATATTCATCATCAGGTAAAAGTGAAATGATTTGTTTCGTAAAAATAGGGGTTTCAATTATTTCCATGATCTAAATATACGCCATTGGCGTACTATTAGCAACCTTTTATTAGATTTTTATTTTCTTCGCGCCCACACATTTTTGTTTTATTTTCATGGCCAAACCAATTTCGTACAACGGTTCCAGGTTTGGTGAAGTGCCGCGTTTTTTTGCGGCATTTGCCGAAGGCCAAGTGAGACTTTGCGAACGCAGCACCCAAACCTGTGTTGTAGGAAGTTGCATGGGTAAACACTCCGAATTTATGATTATTTTTATTGTATTTTTCTTAAGGGGCGCATCTTCATTCTTGTAAAAAGATAGACAATTAGCTATGGTTTAGTATAGTTCCATTCTTTAATAGATTTTATCAAAATTTGCCTTATTCAATTTAATATTTCTATACAATAGTATCTGTTTCAAAGGGCCAGTTTAAAAAGTTATTAAACGTAGAATCTCTACAAATACAGTAAAATTCATATTCTTGTTTACCATTTACAACTTTATTCTCTTTAAAAAATAAAATCGCCCATAATGAATTGTTATCATCAAATGTTGAGCGAAACGAATTGATTTCTTCACGGCACTCATCAATCAACATTCCAGTTAAAATATCGAGGTAAACAGCGACTACAAATCGAAATGAATTTGTATAAACAATTCCTTTGTATTTATTGCACTTGTCAGTTATTGCTGATATTACACGATCAGGAAATGAAGAAGAACCTCCTCTCTCATACGTGTAAGATTCGAGCATCAGTTTTGTAGTATCATCTATCCAATCCGGTTTTTTACCTTCAATAGGTTTTTCATATTCAAGGGCGAATCCATTTTTATTAAGAATAGAGGCTGGGATAAATTCTCTAAATATATGTCGAGCACCAGCATCGGTATTTTCATCAATTTGTTTTTCAGCTGCTTTTTTTGCATTCAGAATCGCCTTTTGCATTCGTCTCTGCGAGTCTGGGCTAAAGAACGTTAATAATTCTTTAATTGAGGAGTTTATTGCCGAATTGGGCGAAAATATAATTTCATTAGAATCACTCATATGTTTAGTTCTTTTCCATCTTTAATCAGTGCTTTGATTTTTTGAATAAATTCATTGACATTTTCACCATCTATACTAAAAAATCCCTCAAGACTTATTTTGCCGGGTAAATTAATTTTATCAGAATTACACTTTAATTTTATTCCCCCGTTATTTGTTGGAATGATAGTCAGTCTAAATCTTTGACCTCCGTCTATAATAATTGATTTTATTCTCGTTTTATTAAAAGTATCTAATTCAGCATCAATGTTATTGAGATTGTCAAAATAAATGTCATCATGTTCAATATAGCAACCTTCATAATTTATTTGAGTAATGAAATGAGGTGTTGATGTTACATCTTGATAAAATTCCCTTTTAATTGTCATTTTATTTTTCATATACATCCACGTTTTATTG
>JAFGSC010000064.1 GCA_016934875.1 Candidatus Atribacteria bacterium | reverse complement strand
GATGTTAAGCTCGATCTCGAAGCAGAAGATGGTGGCATCAGAAGTGATTTTAACGTTAGTATTTCAAAAAGAGATGATCGCCGGATTTGTCGTGACACAATTGGGGATGGCAATGCTTTAATCGAAGTTTACACGGATGAAGGGATGATTTATCTCCGGCGACGGTAATATTTCTTCAAAAGTGTATGTGATACGATTTCTGAAAGCAAAAATTCCAAAAGACCAATTCCAAATAAATTTCAATTTTAAATATTCAAAGGAAAATGGAAACAGTTCTCCTGTATCTGAAATCAGTCGTATGTGACCTATATGTTTGCTCTTGAATAACCTTATTGTTTGCTTGACTTTTAACATAGTATCTTTGTGGCTAACAAGGTTATAAGGTTAAAATTTGTGGATTATCATTATGCTGCTAAGTTAAAAAGATTAAAATAAGGTTTTCCCTCTGAATAGCAATAATATACATTTTGAAATATTATATCAATTTTAATATAAGAGACGCAAAGATCGTTGAGTTTTTAAAATTTTACTTAATTCCTTTGCTATGTTAGCGGCTGCTTTCCGACAGTCGCGGATTCGTTCACATCAACGCTGCTGGTGATCTGGAGCCATGTCCCTTTGCACCGTTTTCTGATTCTGAGGGCTTTCATTTCTTTAAGATAGCATATCTTTCCGATAAAAAATCAAAATGGAACATACCTGACTCTCAATTTCCTTCGTAATTCGTATCATCGAACAACTTTAATACTGTCAGCCGCCCCAAAAAATCGCTTCAATTATGATATACTGTTTGTGGAACAGCGCGGACTGTTTCTATCAATTGTCTTAATTATTACCCAACTTATGCTCAACATTTTCTATTTCACAAATTGTGAGTATTATCATTTTTATTATCAATAATAACGGTCTATAAGAAGATGTCAAGATAAATTTTTCAATAATTCGAATAAAAAAAAATCTGCATAAGGTCATCGTTGTATCTATGAAATACTGTGGGATATGTCTACACACAAAAATTTAAAATTCAAGAAAAAAGTTTCACCCTAATCAATGTGTATTAGTATTAGTAATAATTAAAAAAAATATAGTTAGGTAAAGAAAATGGAAATTGATAATCATGCAAAAGGGAATAAAATTGATTTAGAAATAAATAAATCTGAAATTAAAAAATTAAAATCCAAAAATGAAGAACTGCAAAGAAAACGTAAATCTAGAAGAGAATATATTGCTGTCTTTTTAATTGCAGTAATTTTAACTATTCCTGCTAGTTGGTTCTATTTTAGCCATTTTGCAGAACCAATTATGCAGTGGGAAAAGATAAAATTAATTGAAGACATAGTTAAATATGAAAAAAAATTAAAGAATTTAGAGGCCAAAAAAGATTCATTAGAAAATGAATTTTTAGAGTTGGACATAGAAAAACGGAAACAGGAAGTAGAGTTTCAAAAACAATTGGAAAAGATTAAGAATGAATATATTGAATTGAACAGTTTATATGAAGCCAAAACCCAAGAGAACAAGAAATTTAAAGTAGAAGTGGATTCATTACATATTCAAATTGAGGGAAAAAACAAATTAATTAATGTGTTAGATTCAAAAATAGTCCAAGCAAAATTGAAGACAAAGGAATTTAAGAAAAAGGTTGATTCATTAAATTTACAAATTAATCAAAAGAATATTTTAATTAAAAATTTAGATAGAAAAATTAGACAACAGGAATTCAGAGCATCATCCACCTACTTGTCTTTGGCAGATGTAGAAGCTACAATTTTAAAATATGATTTCTATGATAAGCAATTAAACCCAAAAGGTAAAGGTTTTCCTAATCAATTCAAAAAAAAGAAAATAAGGAATTGCAATATAATTATTGATGAAGCTACTGGCTTAATGTGGCAACAAGGCGGATCATCCAAACAAGTGACTTTTAAAAATGCCCAAAACTATATAGAAGAGCTAAATAGAACGCACCATACTGGTTTTAGTGATTGGCGCCTTCCTACTTTAAAAGAAACAATGAGTTTGATGGAACCAGAGTGCAGAAAGGATGGTTGCTACATTAATGATATCTTTGAAAATAAACAAAGATGGGTTTGGACATCTGACATTGTCAAAGACAGGCCATTCATGGCGTGGGTCGTTTTTTTCTTTGGTGGATCTTGTTTCGATTACACTAAGACCAGTAATGCTGGCGCTGTCAGAGCCGTTCGTTCAAAATAATAATCAAAATAGTACTTTGTTGACTTATATAAGTACATCATTTTAAAGAAAGCCAGAATTTTCTGATATTCAATATGGGATTGCTTTCGAATATCTCTTTACTAGAAAAATTTCACATAATTACTATATCAAAGTTTACTATCATTGTTTCTACAAATCGGAGCCTAATTTTCGATCGCTTAGCTTTAGAAAGTTGATGCTTATGCTTGTCTAAAAGAATTGTTTATGAACGATTTACTCGAAAGCAAATTCCTAACATTAACATACGAGACCATGGGCTTGGTTTATTTGAAATTTGTTGCTCTTTCAGGTGGATATCCTATAAAGTAATTGTGGAAGGGCTGAATTAGTTGTTCTATTATGCCTCGATGAGCAATTATTATCTACCATGCGAGATGTATTAAAGGCTTGTACATCGTTTTTAAAATAATATTAATTGGAATATTTCAATACGAGGAACGAAGTGACGAAACAATCCTTTTATTTCTAAAACCTTGGAGTTTGCTTCGCTCCGCTCGCAATGACATCGCTATTGCTATATTGATTTGGAAACGCTATACTAGTTGAGGGAAGCATATAGAAAGGACAAAAGCTTAAAATTTATTAATCGTCCACTCCACCTTCCTCTCAAACCAACATTCTTTGTTATTTAAGGCGATCATTTATTTAATTTTTTTTGCTCGCATATCCTGACCGCCAACATGAAAGATCAATTCTGAAACTTTATTTTTGTTATTTCTAACAAATGTCAGCTCTGCATTGAAGGCTTTAACAAGAAACTTATTCTTCGACACAGGGAAAATCTCGACCAATGGTTGCCCCGGGGGAGCGATAAGAAGACGGTTATCCTCTTTCAATACATTTAGAATATTATCTGGCTCAAATTCATAAGTTCCAACATAATCATCGATTTTGCTCGGATCAATTTTTGACACTGGTTGTGCGGCTGGTATTTCATACTTTTCACCAAATAAAATAGCCGCTAAATCCTTACAGATTTCTGGAACTTTGGCAAATTCAAAATTGCTTAATACAATAATGCAAACATCATCATCAACAAACCGGGAAATCTGTGCTTGAAATCCTTCAATTCCACCGGCATGCGGAAGAGACATGTCAATGTAATCTGCATTCCCAATTCCATCCTTGCCCCAACAATACCCGGCTGCCCGGTTTTTGAGCAGCGGACGATGATGATCATACCCGGAATCATCCATATTTAAAGGATTAAAAATGTTTTCTTGCAAATAATCTTCATACGATTTCCCTGATACCTTTTCGATAATATAGCCTAATAAAATATACCCGGAATTGCTATATTTGTATTGTTCTCCCGGTGCAAATTCCAGCGGTTTGTTTTTGAATAATTCTATTGTTTTTTCCACTGGAGATTTAAGTGTTTTAATGTCCTGGAGTTCAGGAAAATCCGTAATGTTTGGAATTCCAGCAGTATGCGTAAGCAAATGATGAAGGGTGATTTTATTCCCATTTGGATAGTCAAAAATGTATTTTTCCAACGGATCGTCAACGTTGATTAGTCCTTTTTCCTGGAGTTGCATGATGG
>JAFGSC010000342.1 GCA_016934875.1 Candidatus Atribacteria bacterium | reverse complement strand
GCAGCAGGATTTTAACCCAGATAAAAGTTGGTTGAAGGAGGATTGAAATGATGAATGAACAGATGGAGATGGGGTTTGAGGAGGGGAAGAAATTACAAGAAATACCTGACATTCAGATAAGTTATAAGAAAACAGGAGATCCTTTTGTTGATGCGGGTGGAATGGCTCTACAATACATTACAGAGAAGTTCCCGGAAAAGAATATCATGCAATTAATAGAATGGGCAGCAAAAGTGTATGTTGAGAAATGGGGTGGTAAATTAAATTCAGTTTTCCATGGATCGCCGATAACGCATCCCACAACCCCCAATAATCAACGAATACCAAAAACCATTGAAGCATTTAATAAATTAACAAAAGAGCTTAATGAAGGTTATTGTCGGTATTGTGGGCAAAAAGCTTTTTTAACAGAAGCAGGAAGAGAAAAATCGTGTCTGGTCGGTTCTGGAGCATTCGTAAATTTCCATCATGCTCATGAAGAAGGTTTAATGATATGTCCCAGTTGTGTGACAAAATACTTTTTCTTACCCTTTGCTTTGATCCAGATGGGAAACCTGTCTCTTTTACACACAGTAACAAATCATGGTGAGGAATATTGGAAAAGAAAAACTATATTTCAAAATCTCGATAAAATTAGTAGGAATACATCAGATTCAATGCTAAAATCTGAAATTAAAAATCCAAGTAATGCTATTTTTTCATTTGCCTCTGAATTGATTAACGAATTCGAAAATGAATTTCTAAATGAAAACTTAACACTATATCACTTCACGAACTTTGCAGCTTCGGTAGATTGCAGTATATTTTTGATACCTAATCCGGTCTTCAAATTTTTAAGTCAAACGCTGAAATCAGTACCAAGGCAATGGTACAAATTTGTTTACCAGCATTACCATATATCTGGGGCAAAATGGGATGATGCCACAAATACCTGGCAAAAAAAAGGTAATCAGGTGACTGAAGATGAATATCAAAACAATAAAAATAATGTTTACAATGCTCTTCTTGAAGGCAATAGCATTTTGAGAAGTATGACAAGATACTATCAAAATCAAATTAATAGAGATATTGGTTTAGACAGCAGAATGGCAATTTATTATGCAAAGGAGGTTTTGCAGATGACAACTGAACAGATAGCGATGATTCGCAAAATCGGGTCGAAAATTTTCGATCTGATGGAGAAAGGAGACAGCTTCAAAAAGTACATGGTGAAATTGGAAAGCACGTCGAAAGCACACCAGTTTCGTTCGGCATTGTTAACTATCATAAAAAGAAATTACACAGAAGGAAATGAAGATCCAATCGTCACTTTGGAAGAATGGGTAAATTATCTTTTCCCCGACGGATCATATTGGGGAGAAGTGAGAGATTTACTTTTGATTTTCTTGTATGAAAAAATGCATGAAAGCAAAATTGATATTGATTTATCAGATGATGAAGTAGAAGAAACAACTGAACAAGAAGAAAACAAAGGAGCGTAATTAAAATGAAAACGATTCAAGGATTTGTGTTGATTGATGTTGATGTTGCAGCGTTAAATAATGCTGGAGGGGATAATTCTTCAAATCTGGAAAATGCAATTGTAACTAAAAAAATCAAAAAAGGCGGAAAAGAATATCCGTATGTTTCAGGACAGGCATGGAGATACTGGTGGAGGAACACTTTGGGGACCCAATTTAATTGGCAAATGTCACCCATCATTCGTGAAAAAAAAATTGCTTTTACTGAGGCTGACCCTATGAAATATCCAGATGATGACGTCTTTGGATATATGAGAGCTAAAAAAGTAGAAGAGATAGACGATCAAGGTAATCCAGTTCTGGATAATAAAGGCAACGCTAAAATGAAAAATGATACACTTACCAGAATTTCACCTTTAAAGAATTCAGCGTTAATTGGCGTAGCCTACAATCCAATAGTCCAAAATTGGGCTTCAATGACCAGGCAAGATGGCGATGCAGTACCTTTTGGTATTGATGAATATTGCGCTGTGATGAAAGGAATGTTTTCCCTGAATATCGACATGGTAGGCAGGTTTTCATTGATAAATCGAACCGGTTATACAAATATCAGTTTGGGGATGAAAAAAGAATATTGCGATAATGGAGCAAGCATTGCTGATGATCCTTTGGCAAAAAACAAAGATGGAAAACCACTGGAACTGGTTAGTCTTGATGATGATACAAGAATGAAACGAATACAAGATACAATCTATGCAATTAAAACACTTTCCGGTGGTGCAAAACAAACAACCAATATGGCTGACGTGACGCCTAAATTAATAATCTTAGCCAGTTTCAATTCTGGTAATCATCCTTTCTCACATTTGGCAAAAGAAGAAAGAGGGATAGCTAAATTTTCAGTAGAAGCTTTGGAAGAGATTATGACAGATTATTCCGATCAATTTATAGGAAAAATCTATGTGGGTAAAAGAAAGGGATTTATGGATGAGATTGAGGAAGGATTACAGAAATTGGCTAATGAAGGAAAGATCAAGTTTGGACCAGTTAATTCTATTATCGATGATTTTGTAAAAACGATCAAGTTGGGTTAATATCATGAGAGTGTATCGCATACACATCACAAGCTGGACAGCTTCATTTCGCTATCCCAATATGATAAGCGGTTACCAGCCAACATTGTCGGCGCCTCCGCTTTCAACTTTGATTGGCTTGATTTCCTCAGCCAAAGGTGATTTTTTCGTGCTTGATCAAGAGAAAATAGGCTTCGTTTTTTTATATCGAGATAAAACAGTTGATCTTGAAACGATTTATCAAATGGGGCAATCTAATTCTCAAATAAAATCAAATGTAATCAAGAGAGAGTTTCTTTCCGACACTAATCTTTTTTTATATACAGATTCAATAGAAATCGCATCCTATTTCAGAAAACCGCAATTCCAGCTTCTTCTTGGGCGATCGAATGATTTAGCATCAGTACAAGAAATCTATGAATTGGATGTTATAGAAAAAAATGAACTGACGAATGTGAAAGGAACAATAATCCCATTTGCAAAGCATAAAGTTGCAGCTCCACTACAGGCATTGCCTGTATCGTTTACAAATACAATTCCACGCAGAAATATAGGTACACAACCGTATTTTATTGTAGATTTCAAATCCCATGTCCAAATTATTTCTCTTGGATTTGAAGACACAATAAAAGAACATAATAGGTGGGATGTTTACTGGCAAGAAATTTGAATATAAAGGCTTTCGAGAATTCTCGAAAGCCCTTTTTCTGAGGTAAAATGATTTTGGGGAAAAGTGACGGAACAACTTTACAGGAACATCTTAATTCCTGTATATTAGTTTGTTGTGAATTAAAGAAGGCTTTACCTTATATAGCTAAAATAAGTAAACTTAATGATTTCAATAATCTTCTGATTACTGCCATTTTGTTCCATGACTTTGGAAAAATTCATCCTGAATTTCAGAAAATGTTAATGAATCAATCAAATCACTGGGAACATCAAAGACATGAAATTTACTCTGTAATTTTTACAAACAAAATAGAACTTGATAGTAAGAAACTTCAGCTGATACAGAAAGCAATTCTAGCGCATCATCGCTCTTTTGATGAATTGAAACAAAAATATCAAAACAAGAAATCACTTGATGAAGAATTTGAACTTTACTGGAAATTTAAAGGTTTGAAATATCATCCCCATGACCTTAGAAACAATTTGGCAAATATAAAAAGAAGTTGTATAATTGAAATTATTGATTTTATCAAAGCAGAATTCCAAAAACATTCAATTGATTTAAAAATGAATCTTATAAAATACAAAGATATTGCTCATCCTGTTGAATCAATTGCATTATCATTTGATTCCATTAATTTCGATTCTGATGAATATCTGCAAAATATTCTTTTCTGGGGCGCGCTAAAAATGTGCGACCATTATGGGTCTGCTGGCATTGATCAGCTTCCAGTATTTGAAAAAAAGCATTTTCATTTTTTAGATACAATTAGCGAACCTTATACTCATCAAAAGATAGCCTGGGACTGTGATAACAATGTTATTTTAATTGCACCGACCGGTTCTGGTAAAACAGAAAGCGCTATAGGATGGCTGAGAAATCAATTATCTACTCACACAGGAAGGGTTTATTACATTTTGCCATATACCGCATCGATAAATGCCATGCACAAACGACTTGCTCAAGATATGGAAAAAGTTGAGCCATATAAAGCAAAAGTGATCGGCATTCAACATGGTAAGTTAGCCCACTATTTAACAAGCCTGATTGAAAGTAAAATTGCAAATACTGATTTAATTAAAAAACAGGAAGTATTTAAAAAATTAATTCATCCATTCAGAATTATCACTCCTTTTCAAATCTTGAAATATTTCTTTGGTGTTCGAGGATTTGAAATAGGTTTTGTGAATCTTTGCGGAGCAATTCTTATCTTTGATGAAATCCATGCTTATGATACAGCTACATTTGCCCAGATTATTGTGATGCTTGAATTTCTGATAAATAGATTTGAATGTAAAGTCTTTATCATGACAGCAACCTTGCCGACCTTCATCATAAAAGAAATTAAATCCACTCTGATCGGAGCTGAAATAATCAAGCCTGAAAACAATTTTCTGGAAACGATCCAACGACATAAAATCGAAATTTATACCGGAGATGTGTTCGAGGCTATTATAAATTATCAATATGATTTAACAGAATGCAGAAAATCAATTATTGTCTGTAATACTGTTGCTCAAGCTCAAAATTGTTATCAAAATATCATATTGCGGTTTCCTGATAAGAAAGTCGTACTTTTACACAGTCGTTTCAATTCAACAGATCGGATGGAAAAAGAACAAATGGTTTTCGAGCCCGAAACCGACATTTTAATTGGGACTCAAGCCATTGAAGTAAGTTTGGATATTGATTATGATATGATGATTACTGAGCCAGCGCCATTGGATGCTTTACTGCAGCGTTTTGGAAGAATAAACAGATATAATAAAAAACCAAATCCTGCGACGGTAATTATCTGTGATAAAGGGGGAAGCTTTGATCATAAGATTTATCCTGCACAAATCACTGAAAGAACAATGAGTGTATTAAAGAAAGTGGAAATCTTAGTAGAATCTCTACTTCAAAATTATCTTGATCAAGTTTACCCTGATTGGACTGATGAACAAAGAAATGAATATGAAGAAATAAAAATATTATTTAAAAATTCCTTAGCTTCATTACAACCATACTCTGAGCATAAAGAAAATGAAGAAGCTTTTTACGAACAATTCAAGGGTATTCAGGTATTGCCGGCAAAATTTTTTGCACATTATAAATCTTTCATTGAACAAGGAGAATATCTTAAAGCAGAGGAATTGCTGGTGGGAATTCATCAGTCTATTTATCGAAGTTTAAAACATCACAAAGATGGTAGCAAAATAGTGATTGAACCAATCTCAATCATTAAAAAAGATAGACTTGCAACTGATTATGTAACAGTAGCATTGTGTAAATATTCTGAAGAGTTAGGATTAATAACATCAGAATTTGAAAATATAAACTATGGTGATGATTTATTCATTTAGCAAACCTACTAGCCATTATCCTAATGAACGTTAGGTTAGATGAAAGGAGAAATGTAAGTGCAACAAAATCCAGCAAT
>JAFGSC010000341.1 GCA_016934875.1 Candidatus Atribacteria bacterium | reverse complement strand
GCTATGACCATTCCCCAGGGTACATTTTTCCCTGGATCGATAACTTCATCACCAATTTCAGCTGCAGTTGTAAATCCTACATAGGCAAAGAAAACAAGCGCAGCGGCTCGTATTGTACCACTTAATCCAAAGGGTTGTAACGGGGTCATGTATTCAGGTTTGATGGTAGTGAGACCTTTTAATCCAAAGGCTAAAAGACCAATGACTAGGATAATAAACATGATACTTTGGGTAATTGAGGATATCTTGATCCCGAAAATGTTTATGATATAGAAAAAAGCAATAAAAGCTACCATTAATACTGATTCAGGAATTCCTGGTATTGTTGGGTGAATATGATTCGAAAAAGCAATGGCTGTAATTGCTACGGGAGTAATATAGGCTAACCATCTGGTCCAACCGGATAAGAATCCTATGAATGGGGAATATACTCTTGTTGGATAGTAATAAGTTCCTCCTTCCATAGGCATAGCAGACCCAACTGCAGCATAAGAAATTGCCACTATAATTAATGGTAAGCCAATAATGAGATATGCTAGCCAGACAGCCGGACCACAAAGTTCCGAAGCTCCCTGCGCGAGAACCATCGGACCTGCGCCAATGACTGATCCCGCAGCTATGGCTACAACCCCCAACAAACCGACATTTCTTTTAAGAGAACTATTTTCTTTCATTTATCCTTTCCTTTCAAATGACTTAAAAACGTTAAATATTATATAAAAAAATTTTAGTGTTAGTGATCCCTGTTTGCTTTTTACCTCCTTTCGTATTTAATCTTAACAGACCGATCAGGTCATATCGTAGTCATTTCAAGGTAGATCGATGATGTCTCCTACATGTATTTCACGAAATTCATCTTTGAAATTTAAAGCGATTTTTGCGGTTGGCACAGTCCCAGTACAGTGCATAGGGGCAATCCAGTTAAATTTGTATTTTTTAAATTCCTGGATCGTAAGATCGATTCTTTTGTTTTCTGCTTGCAAAAGATGGAATCCACCCATGATACCATCTAACTTGTCTATCCCCGATACTTTGAGGGAGTGCTTGATGATATTAACCGGTCCTGCATGTCCACATCCTGTTATAATGACAATACCTTTATTTTTAACGTTAATAATTAAAGAATAATCATCCTTTAATTGATCTGGAACAAGGTTCCCTTCATGGTCTATGGTAAAGCAGGATACACCTCCGGTTTCTTCAAAATCAGTCGTCCTTTCTATCTCTCCGGAAATCATAAATCCTGGTATCGGCTCAATCGGTGATTTAGTAAGTACAAAGTATCCTCCTAGTTTCTCTATGTTTTCTCTTCTATTCTCAGCCACCATTGCATAGTTCATAAATTCAGGTCTTAAGGTAAAATTAGGCCTAAATAGATCAGGGTGTGCGAAGATAGGTACTTCATGTCCTATTTCAGGAAGAACACCAGCCAGGGCTGCTGTGTGATCAAAATGACAATGTGATAGTACAATCATATCAACTTCTGAAAGTTTAAGATTCAATTGCTTGGCATTGTAAATAACCGGTTCTGCCACAGGTCCAACGTCAAAAAGAATGTTTCTGTGAATATTACCAGATGTCAGCTCAACCCAGAAAGATATCCCATTACAGCCTTTTAGATAAGAATCATATTTTGGTGAATTTTCTATTAACGAAACAATCTTTAATTGGTCAACTGTGCCCATGCTCTCTTTTTTCATTTTTAGAATTCTCCTTTTTGATGAATTAATGTTATTTTTTAACTATCTCATAATTATCTTTTGATTAAACCTAATTTTTTAAAAAATAATAAATATTTCTGTATCTAATTTTATATTTTTACATAACTAAAGTCTATAGTTTCTAGCAGTAAAGAGCCACTTTTCTTTTGGTATAAAGAGCTTAATAGATACAGTTGATTGTTCCATGAATAGAATATCTAGTAGATAAAAAAATGATCCTCAAAGAGCAATCTTCATACAATATTGATCTTAAGATACTAGTATTTTATTCAAGCAGTATCAAAATTCATGAAAATGATGAGTTCCTTTCACAAATCTATTTATCTTTTATTGATAGGAGCTAAAAAAGGTAAAGGTACAACTTCCGCTTGTACTGCTCGGTTTCTGATCATAATATCAACGTTCGTTCCGGGATGACTATAATTTAAATCAAGCAATGCCATAGCATATACCTTTTTTAGAGAGGGACAATAATTCCCGGAAGTTACAAAGCCTATTTTTTGGTTGTTTTGATATACATCCATCCTGCTTCTAGGAATCCCTCCGTCAGGAACGTAAAGCCCAACCAATTTTCTAGTAATCCCATTTTTTTTAATTTTTGATAAACTTTCTTTACCAATAAAATCATCCTTCTCGAATTTTACAGTCCATTCTTGGCCAGTTTCCAATGGGTTTATGTGCTCATCGATATCATTGCCGTACAACCAGTAGGCAACTTCAAATCTCGTGGTATCTCTTGCACCTAAGCCACAAGGTTTGATTGAATATTTTTCGCCCTCTTGTAATAAATTTTTCCAAAGTTCGATCACGTGCGAGGATTGGAAAGTGTAGATTTCGAAACCATCTTCTCCGGTATAGCCGGTTCTTGAGATAAGGATTTC
>JAFGSC010000063.1 GCA_016934875.1 Candidatus Atribacteria bacterium | reverse complement strand
TACTTATTTATTATCATAGCACATTTGTCAATCACATAAGTTGTCTTATTTGTATTTTTTATTCAAAAGAATTATGATATGCTATAATATCAAAAAAGATTCTGAACTACTTTTTAAAATCCCCCCTTTTATAATTTTCTTTATAATCATAAATGGATTTTAAAAATAGTCTTTCAAAAGCGAGAAGAGAACTTGGTTGATTCAAAATTTAAAAAAAGATTGGTATCTTTCTTTATCCTGTCAGTATTCATTATTCTAGCCCTGATGGGATTAGTTTATCTATATATCAATACAGAGAATTTCCAAACAAAGATAAAAACTATACTTATAACGCAACTGGAAAATAGTTTTGACAAAAGAATTGAAATAGGTTCAGTAGATTCTATCTCTTTTCAATCCTTGTCTTTTAATCATTTGACCGTTTTTGATGATAAGACTCACGAACAAGATAATATTCTCTTTCAGGCCGAACAAGTCAAAGCTAAGTTTACTCTTGTCCTATCGCTTTTTCACTGGGAAAACTGGCACCTGAATATTCATGATATTACTTTCAATCAAGCTTCAGCAACGGTAACAAGAGAATTAAACGGAGAATTTGATTTTATTAAAAAACTAAATTTTGATCCGGAGAGAATTCAGCAAAACTTTTCTATCCATCAAATCCATTTCCAAAATAGTAAGTTAACTTTTCAAGACAAAATGATTTATCACTATAGCCTTGAATATTTAACAACTAAAGCAAAAAACATCAATGGATATTTTGACTTTTCCTCATTACCAAAAATTGTACTGGATTTTCAAGGAAAGCAGGAAAATGACCTTGCTTCACTGGCCCTCAGTGGCTCTTTTCTAATCAATCAGCCTGAATACTCACTCGATTTTAAATTCAGGAATGCAGAGATCACTCATTTTCAATATTACCTGGAGGCATCTGAAGAATTTCAAATAAGTCAGGGAAAATTTGACCTAGATTTATGGATTGGGTCTTCTCCTAAATCAAATCCTGTAGAAATTTTCTGGCAAGGCAAGGCAACTTTTCAACAAGCCAATGCAAAACCACAATTTTTAAAACAGGTTCCTTTCGATGATATCAGCGGTTCTGTACAATTTACCAAACCGGAAATTACGATTACGGAAATGAATGGTCTTTATGACGGTAAAACTGCTGGATTAAAAGGCTTTGTACTCACCGAACCGAAAATATCTTTTGATCTCGACATTGAAGGGGAAAAAATTGATTCAACGCAATTAAAAAATGATATAGGTCTTTTTATTCCCAATTACACCAAATTCTCTCTGCAAGGAGAACTTGATCTGTCCGGAAAGGTCAAAGGAGATCTGGAAAAATTTCAGATAGAAGGAAAAATATCATCACAAGAGATCGTTTTTGAAGGTTTATCTTTGCAAAAAAGTGACTGTTCTTTTCTATTGAATGATCAGGCATTAACGATCCATTCCTTCAATAGTTATGACCAGGAATGCTTACTGAGTCTGAATGGACAAATCGATTGGCCTGAAGGAATACCTTACTATAACCTTACGGTTCAAACAAAGGATCTGAATATGCAACACCCATTGCTAAAACAAACTCCCTTTTTTGGAGGTATCTCGGGAAATATAAATAGTCGATTCCAAATAGAGAGTCAAAAGCAAAATCTCTCTGTTTTGGATATTGGAGGACAATTCACTTTGAATTCCACCCGAATAAAAGAACTTGCTCTATTAGAACCGATACAAGGGACAATGACAGCTGAATACAATTTTCCAAACAAAATTCTGAAAATCAAGCAGGGCGAACTAAAATCCGGTCAAAAGGAAGGGTTTATCAAGGGTGAAGTTCGTTTGAATGATCCCACCCAGCTTACAATAGATTTTGGATGTTCCATGCTTGAGTTAAACGAATTAGTTACATTATTAGGTTTAGAAACAGAAATTCAACTTTCCGGGAAAACAGACATACAGGGAAAGGTTTATACAGAATCGGGACAGCAGAATATGAATGCTGAATTACGTCTGCAAGAACTTTCGGTGCAGGGAAATCTTCTGGGTAACTTGACAGGAGAAGTAGAATACCAGGAAAATACATTGACTCTGGAAAATATCAATTTGACCAATCAAGATGTAATATTAACAGGAAGCGGGAAGGTTTACCTTAATGAAATGACGCCTCCAGAAATCGAGCTATCCTATCATTTTGACCAAATGGCCATTGACCCCATCATTCAAAAAATGATGAATATGACACCTTCCCCTTTATCAGGTCAAATGACTGGTCATGGTCAAATTCAAGGAGCTTGGCCAGAATTAACTTTACAGGGTAACCTTCAACTTGAAGAAATCGTTTGTTATGATTACCCGTTGGGTGATGGTCAACTTGACTTTACTTTACAACCAGAAAAAGGGGTAAAATCTACTGCTGAGAAAAATCATCCAATGGAAGAAAAACTGATTTGGCCAATGCAACCCTATTCTTTAAAAATTGAAGATTTTTCATTAAAAAATGAGTCGCTAGAATTAAGGACGACTGGCCAATTGAACATTCGGGAAGATTATCCTTTCTCTTTAGACATTGAATTTTTACACCATGATTTTCACGGAATGATTGAAGGTTTTTACGATTATGATAGTTTTTACAAGAACTTCTTGCCAACAGAAATTATGGGAAATGCAAGGTTGGTTTCCAATGCTTCCGAACAACAAATTTCTCTGACAGCTCAACTGATCCCAAAACAAAAAGAAAACAACCCTCCTTCACAACTGGAGCTCGCATTGATTAGAAATGACGAAGGTTTGGCTATTTCTGATTTTCAATTAATACAATCTGAAGGCTACCTGGAAGCAGAAGGAAAGATTGATTCTAATCAAGAAATGGATATCCATTTTCAAGCGAAACAATTGGACATGAACCGTTTAATGGATTTGGTTCAATTTGGAGAAACGATTCAAGGCATTATGGATTTGGAAGGCAACTGCAAAGGAACAATTGACCAACCACAAATATTCATGAATGCACAGATTAAAAAGGGATATTTCCGAGACTTTAAGTTTGATAATCTCCAGAGTAACCTCTTCTGGAATTGCAAAACAAACGAAATCGAAGTAAGAGAATTAGCGATTGCCCTGGAAGATGATTACCAAATACAAGCAAAAGGCAATTTACCTATAGATACCTTCATTAATAGGACTCAAAAGGATGCAGACCCAAATACCCTTTACCAGGAAATACCGTTAAATTTTCAAATCACCACTAAAAAGGCAGATCTTAAGATATTAAAATTAGTCTGGAAAGATGCCTTCTCGGAAATTATGGGAAGTATTGACCTGGAATTAAACTTGAGCGGTACAGCTGGAAATCCATTGGTCAATGGTAATGCTAAGATTCATCAAGGGCAAATAATATTCGAGCAATACCCTATTCGCTTGGAAAACCTGAATACCATAATTGAGGTATCGGATAACCAAATGATGAT
>JAFGSC010000062.1 GCA_016934875.1 Candidatus Atribacteria bacterium | reverse complement strand
GATATTAAAGTGCTATTAAAGAAGAGCCGCCCCATATTAATTCGACTCCAAACTTCGTTAAGGTTGTTCTTAAATTGATCCCCCGGTAAGAGTTTTGGAGGGTACTGATATGATTCCTGTAAGCTCAGAGTACTGGTAACTATAGCAAAAAACACTGGAAAAGCAAGAATAACGACCAACATGATGAGTATCAGATGAATCAACAGTTTGTTTTTTGTTCTTCTTTTGATCTTCGACATAGATTACTCCACTATCTTGAATAAATAGCTTTTCTTGTTGCTATTCTTAACTGAAAAATGGCCACTATAGAAATAACAAAAAATATAACAAATGATTGTGCAGAAGCAAACCCTGTATTGAGATGAATAAATCCGTCTCGATACAACTTATATACCAACAACTCTGTTGCATTTCCCGGTCCACCTCGTGTCATAATATCAATTAGGCCAAAAACCTGGAAAAAGGCATAAAGCATATTGACAAAAAGTAAAAAACTGGTCGTAGGAGAAAGCAAGGGAAAGGTTATGCTCCAGAATGCTTTCCAGGAGCTTGCCCCATCAATCTGGGCAGCCTCTAAAAACTCATCCGGTACATTCTGTAAACCAGCTAAAAAGAATACGATATTATAACCCAGCATCTTCCATGTAGCAGCAGCAGAAACAATCAACAACGCTAAATTACCATTTGTCATCCAGTTTAATGAATAACCTCTAAATAACTTTGAGATAATAAAGGGAATAAGACCGGTTGCAGGTGCAAACATAGAAGCCCAAATTACCCCGGCAACTGTTGGAGAAATAGCATAAGTCCAAATCAAAGCAATCTGGTAGAAACCTACTCCCCTAATCTTCTGGTTTAGTAGTTGTGCAATAGCCAATGAAACAGAAAGTCCTACAACAATAACAAACACTGAAAATTTAAACGTTGTCACTACACTACTTTTATAGTCCAAAGATGAAAACAAACGAATGTAATTACGAAGTCCTACAAAAATAGCCCTTGTACCAAAAGGGGTTGACACATATAAAGATTCACGTACGCTTTGAGCAAAAGGAATAATTAAAAAAATAAAGATTACGATGAGCGATGGAGCAATAAGTAAGTAAGGCAAAATTTTATGTCCTGGAAACCTATCTTCACTCATTGTCTCTCCTTTGAATCAAAAGGTAACTCGAAATGGTGGGAACGGGTTTTATTCCTGATCCCACCATCATTTCATTATTCTTTATTGACCGTAAAATTCTAAGTAGTCTTTTAGTTTTAAATTCATTTTTTCGGCAGCTTCATCCAAAGCTTCCTTTGGAGTAAGCTCGTGTGCAAGTGCCTTCTCTAGACCAGATACTAAGTCTTCACGCATAGCAACAAATGGACCCAAACGTACACCTGTGGATGCTCCAGTGTCTCTTCTTCCAGCAAGAATCTGAAGGAAGGCAGTAAGATAAGCTTGGTCCTGTGAGAACCACCCTTCGTCTAAAAGCGTCTTCAATGCTCCAATGCTCGACGGGAAATATCCGGTACCTTTATGCCAGGTAATTGCAACATCTACCTGGCCTAGATATTTAAAAAATTCCCAAACTCCACGAAGCTCCTCATTACTTTGTCCTTTTGTCACCCAAAGGCTACCACCGCCGATAACAGAGTTACCTACTGGATATCCTTCAAAACGAGGATAGAAGGTCGTGCCAACCTCAAATTCAGCTGCCTTGATAATACCCGCCAGGGATGAGGTAGATTGAATAAACATGGCAATCTGACCGGAAATAAAGGCTGTGTTAGCATCATACTCTGTACCGCCAAAGATATAAATTCCCTTATCATGTAATCTGGTCCAAGTATCAAAAATCATGTGTCCAAAATCATCATTAAAAACAACCTGTGTTGCTAACCCGGAACGCCCATTATTATTATCCGCATAAAGATGATCATGGATGGAAAGTGCCTGCTCAAAGATCCAATCAGGCCAACCTGTAGAATAGACATGCTCAACAACCCCACTAGCTAGAAATTTTTCTCCGATTTCTTCCATCTCTTTCCATGTTGTGGGTGGTTTTTTTGGATCAAGACCTGCAGCCTTAAAAAGGTCTTTATTATAGTAAAGCATCGCCGTAGAAGAGTTAAAAGGCATAGACCACAGGTTCCCATCAACTGAATAATAGTTCGTAATTGGAATAACATATTGTGCCCAGTCCCAGGTCTCTCCCAACATTCCTGGAATTTCATAAACAGGGATAATTGCATCGCTGTCGATCATAGTCTGGGTTCCTACTTCATAAACCTGAACAATGTGTGGGGCTGTTCCTGTTGGGTACGATGAAATATATTTTGTCAGTGTTTCAGCATAGCTACCGGTAAATAGTGGAACAACCTTATAATCAGGGTGGGTACTGTTAAAGCCCTCGATCATCGACTCTAATACCCCAAGACGTGACCCACTCATGGCATGCCAGAAATTGATCGTCACAGGCTCCGCAGTAGTAACGTTCACTGAAAAGAACAAACACAAAACCAATAACAAAAAAATTGAAAAACCCTTCTTTAAATCCATTTTAAAATAATAACCTCCTTCACCATTTTAAAATGTCACTACTAACCAATCAACCTTATTAATTCTTTATTAACACCTCCTCATCTATAGCCTCAAAACTTAACAATTTTTTTTTTAATCATCGAATCATTTTATTATAAATAGATTCCCTGTAAATCAAATTGAATAATTGATCAGAAAAAATTTCACCAAACGAATCAGACGAAAATGTTTCTTGATCATCTCTACTTTAATCCTGTAGTATGTAGTACATAAACGGAGAATCTAGCCTGTTTAATTGATTATTACAACCATGAATGCATCTGTTTTTTTATTATAACAAATTTATGATTATATTCCTAGTTCATTCATATAGTTTCAATGCTTTCACAATAATCACTTCTTTCATTATTTTAGCCACATTGCCATGAATAAGTAACTCATAGTAAGAACAATGACTAAATATAGAAAAAATTTCCAGTAATCCTTATACAAATCCATGGTGGAAATATTAAGGTATTCGCAAGTAAACAGCTGACACAAGTGTAATGGCGAAAAAAAATACCCAATGAAGGACCATACAAAAGTGTAATGCGAATAAAGCAATAAACGGTTCTCTGAAATAGGTAATGTGGTCAAAATAGGAAGAACAACCCCCAATGCAGTGGGCTGGAAACCTGTTGTAATACCAAAAAAGAAAGCAGTAACAATAATGCCAACCATAATGGTTTGAGGATTATTGAAAATTAAGATTAATAACTCAGTGATCGATCCCATCTTACTAATCACACCCTGTATGAGATAAACACCGATTAATGCCAAAAGAACCCTAATATTAAAGGCTTTAATTACGTCAATTAGAAAGCTATTCTTACGACGAATTAAAAATATCATCAATAGATTCGCTAACATCCCGATATAAAATGGAATCTTGAAAAATATGTTCAAAAGCACGGCTAAATAAACTGGTGAAGTATAAATAAACAATTTTAAAAGACTGGGCATGATCAATTTAGGATCTGGAGGAAGGGTTTTACTATCTCGTACTTTTGATATATATAAAAAGTAGCCGAGCACTAAATATTCAATGACAAAAATACTATTCAAACCAATAAGCTTATAAGTCGAAATTTGTGGCGCAAGAGAAGTAACGACTAAAAAACCAGTAGAATAAGGCATAATATGCATAGCAATATGTCGGTAAATTAAATTGATAATAGCTTTCTGGTTATTCGTTAAATCTGATTCCTTCCCAAGTCTATCAATAAAAGGAATGGATATAATAGCTCCTCCAGGTATTGAAAGTAACCCAACAAGTGCAGGAATGAACATCAGTACCATTCGTCTGCTACGAATGACTTGAGTGCTATAGCGAATGACATCATCAATAACGTTATACTTACTGAAAAGAACTCCCAATATACCTATTTCTATCAAAATAAGATACCGTTGCACTTTGGCAATATCAAAAAAAGTGTCAATAAACACATCTTTAATATCCATGAATCCCAATCCGCCCAAGAACGCCATCAGTATTGCACAAAAACAGATGGCAATACCTATAGGTATATTTTTCTTATTCAATAGCGGTATGCTTAAAAAAGCAACAATTACTGAAATAAATTCTCTCATTCCTTTTGCTCCTATCTTTTGACAACCAAACAGAAAAACAGAGTCCAAACAATAATGATTAAGCGCGGACTCTGTTTACCTGAATTTATTCTTGAGAAAAAAGTCATAAAAATATCATGAAAGCACATTTCATACATGACTAAATTCCATAGTAAGGCAATACAGTCTATTGCGCAAGAGATAATAATCAAAATATCATTCTAAGAAATTTATCTTTGATAAGAAGGCTGATGGAACAATAAATAGATTAAAAAATTACTTGATTTTTGTATTGGAGTAATCTTTACTTTAAAGATTAAATATTGGGATTAGGCTTCCTTTAATCTATCTAATTCTTAACCTCTTATAAGCAAAATACCAGCAACTAACAACGAATATTAAAGTAACATTTTGGACTTAGTACCAATTTTAAAAATAAATTGAGAAAAAACTCGATAAATCAATTATAATATTTTTAGCATATCTAGATAAAGGATAATATGTTCGATCAATAAAATTGAGTTTTTTAAAATTCAGAAAGTTGAGATATAGTGAATGGATAAAAAAATAACTAAAGCAGAGAAGGCTTATAAAAATATGAATTTTATCAATAGTGGGGATGCCAGAACGATTCGCATCCTAGCTGAACTATTGGAACCTAAGCAACGTTTTAAAAACCAAAAGATTAAAGATACCATTGTTTTTTTTGGTTCTGCCAGGACCAAATCTCCAGAGGAAGCTAAAAAAAATCTTGAGGAAGTAGAGGTACGTATTGCTGAATCGAGTAACCAAAATCCGTTGCTTCAAAATGAATTGAAAAATGCTCAGAACCAAGTGTTCCTTTCCCAATATTATCGTGATGCAACAGAGCTGGCAAAGAGATTGACTCAATGGTCAAAATCACTGAATGCTAATTCTCGATTCATCGTGTGTTCTGGAGGTGGATTAGGAATGATGGAAGCTGCCAATAAAGGCGCCCAAGAGGCTGGCGGAAAGTCAATTGGTTTAAATATCAGCATCCCAATGGAACAATATCCTAACCAATACATCACTCCGGAGTTAAATTTTGAATTTCATTACTTTTTTATGCGTAAATTCTGGTTTATTTACCTGGCTAAAGGCTTGGTCATTTTCCCAGGAGGCTTTGGGACATTAGATGAATTATTTGAAGTACTTACTTTACTTCAAACCAGAAAACTAAACAGGCGACTTCCGATTAT
>JAFGSC010000340.1 GCA_016934875.1 Candidatus Atribacteria bacterium | reverse complement strand
TTTTAAACACCTTGATCATGAATGTCGCGTTTTATCTTATTAATTATTAACATATTACGGTCTGGTAACCGTGTTTTGTTTTCATAGTTATTTTCTCTATTACAAAATAAGTTTAATAGTTCTGTTCGAGTTGGATAATTGACTAATACTGCACGTCGAGCTCCATGGAAAACAAACATGCTGCCAGCAGCCAAAGCATGCGCGTTGCCTAGATAAAAAGCTTCCTTGAAATGCTCTAAATTCCCCGCACCGCCACAAGCAACAACCGGAATATTTATGGCATCTGCTATCTGTTTAATAATTTTTATATCATAACCCGACATCATGCCGTCACGATTAATGCAGTTTACAATGATTTCTCCAGCACCCCGTTCTTGTATCTCGCGCGCGTGTTGAACTGGATCTCCCTCAACCTTTTTTAAACCTCCTAGCACATAGTATTGATATTTACCACTCAATGTCCTTTTGATATCTATGCATACAACAAGACTTTGATTCCCAATAGTAGCCGCTATATTGCGAATCAAATCAGGGTTGGAAACGGCACTTGAATTGAGGACTACCTTCTCAGCTCCAGAAGCTATTAGACTCACAGCCTGTTCAACTGTTCGGATTCCACCACCCGCGGCAAATGGCATATATGCTTCATCGCCAATGTCTTTAACAAGATCATAGGAAATAGTCCGATTTTCTATAGTCGCCGTGATGTCTAAAAAAACAAGTTCATCGGCTTTAAGGTCGTTAAAAATACGAACAGCATTGATCGGATCGCCAATATAAGTTGCATTTTTCTTGTTAAATTTAACTGTTTTAACAAGCCCTTTGCCTTTCAGCAGTAATACTGGCAGTACACGAGGACGAAACATTATGTTACCTCTGCAAAATTTTTTAAAATTTTTAGGCCAGCATCATGACTTTTCTCAGGATGAAATTGACAACCGTAAATATGCTCATGCTGAAACGATGAGACGAAACACTGACCATATGTACTTTCAGCAACAATATCTTCCTGCTGATCACAGCTAACGTAATAGGAATGCACAAAATAGAAATAGTCATCTTGATTAATTCCTTTCAATATCCCTGTATTGCGACGAACCTGCAAGTTGTTCCATCCCATGTGCGGAATTTTTAATTCGCTTTGGGTGAATGAAATTTTTCTCGTCGTTGCGTTTAGCCAGCCAAGACCTGGCGCTTGGCCTTCTTCACTGAATTTAGTCATAAGCTGCATTCCGAGACAAATTCCAAGAATTGGGGTTTTTTCAATATTTGCTTTTTTGTTTAATGAGTCAACGAGATTTAGTTTCGTTAAATTCTCCATTCCTTTTTTAAAGTGACCTACTCCTGGAAGTACCAACTTCGAAGCACGCTCAATTTCATCTTGTTCATTTGAAATAGCAGCTCTTACACCTTGTCTTTCAAATGCCTTTAAGACAGAACGTAAATTTCCCATTCCATAGTCAACAATTATGATCATTTATTTTCCTTTTTATCGTTTTTTGATACACCTGAAATAGTTTTTGTGCAATGAGCTCATTATCAAAATTTTTTAAATGTTCGCGCCCGTTTGTTTTTTTCCCAAAATTAAGGGCTTTATCTATTTTCAGAGCAACATCCTTGGCAGAAAAGGTAGTTAAATAGCAGCCATCTGTATGTTTGATTATATCCTTTACATCGCCAACATCAGTGGATACAATAGGACAATTGCAAGCCATTGCCTCTTTTATAAATTGCGGGGAGCCTTCCATGAATGATGTCATGGTGCAAATATCAACAGCATTCATCAGCTTAACCACCTCTTTTCGCGTATAATTTTTCAGCTCAATAACTTCAATTTGGTCGTTAGGATTGATTTTCAAAGCTTCATGTAAAAGTGGATAATTCTTATTTGAATTTTCAAATGATGAAGAAAATAGGATATACTTTTTGTTTTCTGATAATCCCAATTCCTTTTTGACATGATTCTTATCCATAGGGTGAAATAAAGAAAAATCAACGCCACAAGGAATAACATATTGTTTCTTTGTAAAAAATTTGACTTTATTTCTTAATGCTGTGGAAACAAAAATGCTTTTATAATTTAGCAAATGCGCCAACGATGAAAATAATCGAAGTTTTGGGTTGTTAATATCAGTACCATGAAATGTAGTTATCACAGGCAGCATCCTCTGCAAATTGGATAATAAACCACTTAATCCACCATGGGCATGAACCAGAGTATAATTGTTAGTCTTAATTTTCTTCTTTAATGCCTTCAGGTTCTTGACATACCCTTTCATGCCCATGCCTTTTACTAAGAACAGATCAATTTCAACACCGAGTTTTTTGAGTGCCTGAATCTGATCATAAATAAAGGCCTGAGAAATCTCAAAACTCAGGTTAAAATTACCACTGCAAACGATCAAAATTTTCATTTTAAGCTTTTGAATAAATTTTTGTACTTAGAAATCATTGACTCTTCTGAGAAATTATCCTTAATATATCTGCTCAGTTTATGTTTCATAAGCGCGTATTCTTCATTACTCATGCAAATAGCCTGAAACAATATGCTGCCTAAACTTTGGCTGTCCTTCGATCTAAATAGCATTCCAGTTTCATTATTTTTGATTTTAGTTTGAAACCAATCATGATCTGAAGCAATAACAGGCAAATTGTAATTGTATGCTATTAATAGCGGTCCCGCTTGAGTTACATCTCTGTACGGCAAGATCAAAAAATCAGCCTTGCTAAACAGATCCGGGATTTCCTCGTTTGGGATTAGTCTGTTATCTATTTCGACATTAGGATTATTTTTTAATACTCTGTGATTCAGATAGTCATTATCTGGAAACCGACCAGCGATTTTTAAATTATATTTCATATCGTATTTTGATAGTATTTCTAAAGAATCGAGCAGAATATCCAATCCTTTATAATAATACGCAGTTCCAAAAAATAAAAAGTTGTTATGCTTCACATCTTGTCTTGGCTGACTCGCTTCACCATAATCCTTTAAAAAAAGATCAATATGGAAAGTGTTTTTACCCGGAATATGTCTATCAAAAATATTCTTTTGTGTCGAAGAATAAAATAGGTAATTTTTAAATAGCCTAAATGATAGCATGTCTCTTAAATAATGGAAACAGCCCCCAACGCTACTATGAGGGATTGCGTTATGAATCCCAAAGACCATTTTCTTACTTTTGAAACTCAGCCTGGCAACTAATGGCCAATAAGGATTATGAGCCCCCTCTACCAAAACGTAATCAGGTGAAAAAATTCGAACTTTTTTAACGATATCTTTGAAATCTTTGTAAATATTCAAAGGATTTCGGGACCTGATCTTTCGACTTATCTTGAATGTATTTTGTAATCCAATTTTTTGCGCATATGCTTCAATATCCGCAGGCTTAAATTTGGATGCATTGCTATTTTCCTTAAACACAATAAACCAGCCAATCTCATATACTTTTGATAAAGCTAGGAGCACCGGCTTATCTCCATGCACAAAGGATTCACTGCTGATGTAGGCCAACCTTTTTTTTACCATGAGAGTCCGTTATAGTTTGGATGATTTTCCAACGATTGAATCCTTGTCAGGTCAAATATTATTTTGTTATCAGGAATACTGACAGATTTAATCTCCTCAGAAGGATTTGTGATTATTATTAATTCACTAGAGTTGATGACTTCTGTAATATCTTCTTTTAACAAATTACCAATATGGGGTAGCTTTTCCATGATAAAACTTTTGTTTTTTCCAATCAGTCTCGAGATTTGCACATTATTATCGAAAATATTTATCTCTTTTCCTTTACCAATTAGTTTTTCAATCACCTCAACAATTGGGCTGGAGCGTAAATCGTCCGTACCTGCTTTAAAACTAATGCCAAGAACACCTATTGCTTTAGCTCGTGTATCCAGAATCTTATCAAATACTAATCGTTTCTGACAAGTATTACTATTTTCTATTGAGCTGATCACAGGTGTTTCAAGATAAAAGTCATGCGCCATCGTACTTAATCCCTTTAAATCTTTAGGTAAGCAACTCCCACCGTATGCAAATCCGGGCCTTAAATAGGCTTTTGAAATATTAAGATGGTCATCTTCCATAAATAAATTCATTAATTCATGGGAATCAACGCCTAATTTTTTACAGATATTACCTACCTCATTTGCAAATGAAACCTTTAATGCATGAAAGCTGTTGTTGATATATTTAATCATTTCAGCAACTTTGATATCCACAACTTTAAAGGGCGCGTTAATTGATTTAAAGGCATCTTTTACACAATTGATTGCGACTTCGTTATCACTTCCGATTACAGTATAAGGAGGATTATAATAGTCCGAGATAGCAGATCCTTCTCTTAGAAACTCTGGGTTTGAAACTACGGCAAAATCTACATTGCGTTGCTTGCCCGACTCCTCTTCAATGATTCTTCCAACCACTTGATTAGTGCCTGGATTTACTGTTGAACGTATTGAAATAACATGAAAAGAGGTTTTAGATTTTAAAGCTTTTCCTATACTCCTAGCCGTATTGTACATGTAATCCATATTCAAATGGCCATTATTCAAGGAAGGCGTACCCACACAAATTATGGAAAGACTTGAGTTCATTACCGCATCATGGGTGTCATCGGTAGCCGATATTCGTCCATTCTGATGCTCTTTTTCAATAATTGCATCAATGTCTTTTTCTACAATGGTAGCTTTTCCATCGTTTATCAAATCGACTTTTGTTGAATTAATATCAACGCCGATCACCTGGTTTCCGTCCTGAGCCAGGCAACCTAATGAAACACAACCAACGTATCCGAGTCCGAAAACGCTAATATCCATAGTGTAAATGCTTTATTTTTAATGAAATTTTATTGTTGTTTTTCCAGTTTTGCCCACAAGTCCGTGGTAGATGCCCAGGTAATAATATTTAGCAAGCTTTATATCTGCTATGCGTCTTGCCCAATTTATTTTTACGGGCAGGTACAATATCTGCATGATCAGGAATCGGGCCAAATCAGTATGTTTGCGATACCTTTTAAAAAATAAGACTCTGTTTCTTAGCATATAGTAATATTGAGTTTTATGCTTCGAATGGTTAAGTATTCCCCAGTCATGATAATGCCACACTTTTGCTCGCGGTGTTAAAAGCATTTCAAAACTATTTATGCTAAATCTGTATGCTAAATCAAGTTCTTCACCATATAGAAAGTTCTCATCGGGGAATAATCCAATTTTATCATATGCTTTCTTTTCATAAAGAAAAGCACAACCTTGTAAAAAATTTACTTTCTTTTCAGAAAACTCAGAATTATTCGTAGGAACAGGTTTTACGGTCGCAGTTTTAAAATTGGCATTCATTATGAAAGATTGTATTTCATCAGATCTACCGTTTGTATATCCGTAGTAAATGATTGGGCCGATTGCCATTACTTTGGTATTGGGATTACGGTATTGAAGCAATGATTCGAGACAACTTTTCTCGAGTTCTATATCTGTATTAGCAATAAAAACAACATCGGCGCCTTCCGAGAAGGCTTTTTTTGCTAAACGATTATTTCCAGAAGCATAGCCAAGATTTTCATTGTTTTCTAAAATAATTGCCTTAGGATATATTTTCTTTAGGAGTTTTGCAGAACTATTATCCGGTGAATTATCAACTGCATAGACTTTGAATGAGCTAAAAGTTTGGTTGCTAAGAGAACTAATCAATCGCGGAATATGCTCTTTGTCGTTGAACAAAACGAGCAATACTGCAAGCTTGACAGCTTCCATTTCATTTATCTTCTTTTTGCAGAACAGACAATAAAATGGCTAACTTTGGCAAAAAGAACACCATTTTGGGCTTTATATAATTTCCGGCTTTCCGTGTAAGCTTTTTGCCCATTGGTATTGCCTCAATTATTTCATAGTAATTTGGAAAGATCTTTGAGAATGAACGATGTACAATTTTTAGCACAGATCGCATCCTTGTTTTAAAGGTTAGAGCCTGTGTCACAGGGTTTAGAAATTCAGAGAATTCGTTTATCCTCACAAATGGGGCCAAGTAATTGTCATTTTGAAGTTTATTGATAAAATAATCCTTTTCTGCTCTGATTTCCTGATCCCAATCTGGGTACGGTTCAGATATGGTATTTCTAGAGATGGAAAATAATTCGGGGGCTATTTTTGCCAAAGCCAGCTTCAGAATATGCTTTTTGTTTCGTTGCTCAGGTTTCAGTTTTCGCATGAAATCGAGAAAGTCATTATCAAGATACGGTGATAGTACTTTAACAAAAGGTCTCTGATAATTCTCTCTCCAGCTGTTATATACAAATGGCACTTTTTGGTCTAAGTCAAGATAATCTAATGCATCAACGATATTTTCATATCGTAATATTTTCTGTTTTACTTTTTCATATACCTGGTCGTACTTTGTAATCATGTTCTGATAGAATTCGTCCTCAAACAAATTTTGATACGGTTTTAATATCGAATTATCATAGACCTCAGAACGCGAAATCGCCCTCAGATGGTCGCCATGAAAGGAACTAAATGTTCCGTTGGCCATATTACCATGCATAAAAACATTTTTTTCAGAACTTTTAAATTCCTCTCCCATCATTTTCCAGAAGTTCACTTCCTGACAGAAATAAGAAAGACCTTTTCCCATTGATGCATTATCTGCAATAACTGATTTAATATTGTTATTATAAAACTCAAAGGTTCGATGATTAAACCCTGCTGATTTTGCCAGTTTTGCAGCTATTTCGGCGTCCGAATCCGGTAGAAGCGGTCCATGCGTATAGGTAATTAACTCTACATTTTTATGGTCAATCTCTGGATGTTTGACGATACCAAGAATGCCTCGTGCATCCCATCCTCCACTTAGTGATATATATATTTTTTCGTCTCCATTAATTCTGCGCTTAACAGATCTAATTAAAATATGACATAACTCATTTGCTAAATCATCATCTGATCTACTCTGGTTTTCATATTCAAAAAGATAATCCCAGTATTTTCTTTGGTTGATCCCGCAACCATTGATGGTATAAATGGTTGATCGATCCAATGTAAATACATCTTTGTAGAGGGTTAGATTGCATAGCAGGTGACCATTAATCAGATAAGAGGCAACGCCGGCATGACTCAACTCTTCTAATTTTGGTATGTTGTCGATGTTGCTAGATAACCAGTAACTACCACTCTCCTCTCGAATGAAGATTTTATAGGTATTTAGGCGATCGGTAATAAAGTATATATTGCATGACTCAATAATGATTATTGAAAAGCTACCGTTTAGGTCAGATACGAAATTGATCCCCTTTTTATTGTATAATTTAAAGAGTATTTCTGCTTGATTTCCGGAAATGGGGGCATCTTCACCATAAATCTCCCCATTTAAAATCAGGATTTTACCAGAAGCCTCATGAATTTTACTTTCAGTGCCAACAGCAATGCGATTATGTACATTCGATCTTAAATAAGTTGGAACATTTTTCTGAAAGCGCTCGAATTCATTACGTACTTGAAATTCGGAATTCGCTCTGAGTGGTTTTATTAAAATTGTATAATCACAATTCATATTGTGCTCCCGCAAAGTTTTATGTAACTGCGCGCTTTCCAAGAAATAAAAGACTTAGATAAAATATTTTGATATATCAAATGCCTCCGCAAGTCGATAATTAGAGTTAAAACCTCTGTACTGAGCTAAGCCCCTAATTACCTCTGGGTTTACATAAACCTTTTCCATTTGTGTTTCAAAAACATGAATTGCTTTAATCTTATCATCAATAGTTTCCGTTATATCAGCATAAACTTTTGGGAAAAAGGTCTGGGCTGTAGAAGGCGATTCATAATGAAGAATGTTAACCTTTTGTCGACGACTTGCTGATATAACTGACAGGGCCAGATTCTTATGGTCTTGATGATTATCATCTTTTGTATGAGTGAAGATTGTATCCGGACAAATCTGATTGATATAATTTTCGACCTTTCTAACAGTTTCACCATCGTGTCGGATAAAAGTATCTTTCAATTCCAAATAGATTACATCAATTGCCCCTAAAAGTTTTGCCGATTTAAAACTTTCGTCTTTCCTTTGTTGTTCGATTGTATCCCAATTGTTACCATTCAGAATAACCTCTCCACCTAATGTTCCTATCAAAAAGTAAACTTCAGCGCCCAGTTCAGTATATTTTTTTATAACACCACCACAGCCAATTTCAATATCATCGGGGTGTGCTCCTATACATAATATTTTCTTCATCTTAAGGTACCATTGTTAAAAAGACTATCGAGGGCCGTCATATAAGGAGTGAATTCTCCAAATGGTTGATGATATGGTTCAGGGGTGTAATTTTGTATGATTACGTCAATATTAGCTTCTTCAAATAATTTCATATTCATGTACTTTGGCCCATCTTTCCCGGAAAGATATTGGTTTGCCTCAAAATGGTTACAGATTTCAATCAATCGTTCTGTTGATTTTAATTCGCCATTAAGATTTAATTCGCTAGATAAATAAATTGGTGTATCAATATTAAAAGCATCCTTTAAAAACTTTATGATGTTCATATTAATATCAATTAGATTTTCATAAGCTTCCTTCAAATAAATTGTGTTGAGTTCATTGAATACTGAGTCAAAGAAGGGAGTCTTTGAATAATTTTCTTCAAGCAAATGAATATGATACTCATTCCATTTCATCTTCGAAAACGTAAACTCCTTATTAATACGAATCTCATTTATAGGATTTTTCTTTGCATGGACTGGGATTGTCAACCACTTTGGACCATCTTTTGTCTTTATGCGATTTCGATTGTGAAAATCGCCCTTTGAAAACTGCGCATCATCCAGTATAACAAATATGTCAGATCGAATCATTTTGTCAAAAAAACCCGCATACGGTAGATAATTCGGTTGATGGATAGCAATAAGCATAGTCTAGTCTAGTTCATTTCTTTAATTTTTAATTCAAGTGTATAATATGTCCTTGATTCATCTAGATTTGTAATAGCCAATGAATTTCTTATGTAGAATTCTAATGCTTTAAAATTTTTTACATGACATTTTAAAACTAATTTCTGAAGATTTCTTTTTTGTACCAAACTTATGCATTCTGCGAGCAAAAGCTTTCCCACTCCAAAATTCCGAAATTTGCGAATTATGAAAAAATAGTGTATATGAATCGATTTACATTTTAAGGAATTAATAGAAAAACCAGCGAATTGATCATTTATATATATAAATAGGCTTGATTCCCATTTTCCAGGTAGGTCTAACAGAAAATTATCTCTCGACCAATCTTCAAACTCAAAATTTTTGGTTTCATGAATTAGATATTCAACCAAATCTTCCATCTTGGATTTGCTTATTTTAACAAAACGAATGTCCATAGCTTTTTATATCTCGCCTTGTCTGCTTATATTCGCCCACTCGATAAATGGAGCTAGCGTGCTCTTTTCCATATGTGAAGCCAAGGAGGGTATAGGGCTAATTAGCCTTCTTTTGGGAAATACAAAATAATACGGCTTTATCCCTTGAATACAGTGCCACATGCTTTGATCCCAAGAATAATATTGAAACATAGTTATCAACCGGTTAAATATTCTCTTAGCAAGACTATCATTCCTATCCACCCCAATGGTAAAGATATAGTGTTTTAAAAAATCTTTTTTAAACGTTTTTGTTCTACAGCCATAGGACATACAGGTTGAAGATGTAACTCTCCAGTGAGATTCATTCGTTAAATAAATCCTTGATTTGGTTCTGGGATCAGATCTCAAATTCTTGTACCTGTCAGGATGGTCATACAAAGTGAAATAATCGATGTTATTTAATATAAACATTGTATTTACAGCAGAAACAAATGCTGTGTCGATGTATAAATAGTCATCTTCAGCAAAATAGATTAATTCCGATCTTTGATTTTTTGCCAGTTTAAATATAAACCTTTGCGATCCCCCATTTCCTAGATGGCTCATATTGATTACTTCACCATATTTACCCATTAGCTCTAGCCTATCATTAGGAATTGGTGTATCATTGCAAAAAAATATTTTATAGTCGCACGATAACTTATCAACTGCTCTTATAAAACTCCTCAAACAGCTTAACTTTGAAAAAAATGGAGGCCGGGAATTCTCTTTTCGTTTGGACAGATCACCGTGTGTTGACCTATAGAAAAAGACTATCGTTTCCATTTTTTTAGTAATCCTCTTCTTTTATTTTGCACTTGCCGGGTGGAAAATTCAACAGTTGGTTATAAATCCTGGAAGTTTTTTCCTGGATAGCAGAATAATCGTATAAAGATTCAACGATCTTTCGTCCATTCTTATATTGATCCTTATGCTCGAGAACGTAAAATATGTTCTCCACCATTTCATTCTCATTCATTGGCATTCGTCCTACTTTGGCTCGCAATTTTGGCGGCATATTTTTCAAGCTTTTGCAAACCACAGGTTTGTTGCACGCCATGGCTTCTATCATTGCCAAACCTACACCGCCAAAATTGTCTTCTCTGAAAGCCATTGAAACATATACATCCGCTGCAGAGTAAAGTTTGTAGACTTCTGAATTTAAAACAGGACCAAAATCAATTGCCCCGCAGGCTTTGATATTTGAGTAAAATTTATCTTTTGGCGAACCGCCGGCAACTAATAGTTTAATATCAGGATTGATGGTTTTGATCTGTTCATAAATATGACACAATTGATCTACTTGTTTTAGATCATAATATTTTCCCAAATAAAACATGTATTTTTTTTGGGGATCGATATTCAGTAATTTACATGCCTCATTTCTAGGCAATTGTTTGATATTGCTAAAATCAATTCCAATTGGAGTTATGCTGTACTTCCCATCAATTTCTTTTAGACTTTTTTTGATATAAGGTATTTGTTCAATATCAATTAAAAAAAAATGCGAAATATTATTTATAACAAGTTTCTCTAAGATCAGAAAGATATAGGCTTTGACCCTTTTTAGTCCTTTGTAGTTTTTTATCCCAAAATAGGGAGATCTATCCCCATGATGTTGAGCAGTAATATACACGGATTTCGGCGCAATAGCTAATACCTGGTAAAAGAAAAATGTATGAATATTTTGGATATTGATAATTGTATTAGGCACTAAATTTACAAGGTCTTTGATAAATGCTAGTGAATATATCCCAATATGTCTATTTCCTTTGGCAGGATAAATTTTAAATTTTACATCATCTATGACTGATTCCATGAATTTATCAATAGAAGAATCAATCCTCCAAACTTCTACTGACCATTCGGGATAATACTTTTTAAAAATGCGCCCCATGCGTCCGGCAAAAGGGTAAGTAAAAAAATTTGGATACATATCATGCGGAGGATAATATCCAGTGTTTCTGGTGTGTTCAGCCAGGTAGATTACTTTTTGCATTGTTTCCAATGAATCTGACATTAATTATCATTTATCCTTTACTTAAACGAGTTGATTATAGAATAAAAATGTGAAGCAAAATTCTCAATTGTGTGCTCGCTCAAGACTTTATTTCTGGCTTGCTTACCATAAGTGTTAATCAACTGCTGATCACTAAACAATCGAGTTAGCGCATCAGCTATTTCATACTTGGTCAGGTTCACAAGAATTCCTTCACTATTTGTAACCAATGAACTAGTCTGCCCGACATTTGATGCAATTACTGCATTCTCACAAGCCATAGCCTCAATTAAAGATTGGCTTGGATAGTTTTCATTTTGCTGGATCGAAACAAATACTTTAGACTTTCTTAAATATTTGGCAGGTTGGTATTCATTCTTTATGAGACGAACATTGTCCAGTTCGTTTCTTTTAATAAAATCGTCCAATTCATCATATAAAATACCATTGCCAATTAAATAGAACTGAATCTTTTCAGCGCCTGCAAAAGTCTTATTGAATTGTTCTATTGATTCCAGATACAATTTGGGATTTTTATCGCTGATAAGCCGTGATAAGAATACAACACTATTGTTTTTTTCATTATCCGGAAAAAAGTGTTCATAATTAATAAAACTGCTATTAGTTATAGTAATTCTTGATGCACTAATCGGTCCAACAACGTTCTCCAGATTCTGAATTATATGTTTTGACAAAAAATCGATCTTATCACAGCTTCTAATAACCCAGTACTCTGACTCAAAGTACCGCCACCATTTTGTATCCAGATCAGAAGCATTGGCATTATTGTAGCTGTATATCAATTTGATGCCAAGTAGCCTCTTCACAGGATTAAGCCAAATACCACCGTGCCAAACTCCATAAACTAATCTTATTTTTTTTGAACGAATGATTTTAAAAAGCTCAAGTACGAAAATAAGCCACGTACAAGATAGCTTAGCAAATGCCCTTATTCCACCGAGTGTCTGTATTATACTGTTTTTCTTTTTAGATATTTTAAGCGTTGCAGTTGAATTTTTTAAGTATGGTGGCTTTGAATTAGGCTTATCGGCCTTCCCCAAATTTACAAAAATAATATTAGATTCAGTTGTGAGTATTCCTTCTTTTCTCAATAACTCATATAAAGTATAATTGATAATTAAATAATAATCTTTTCGTTCTTTTGAAATATGATTAAATAAGGTTGCGTATCTCTTTTGAGCGCCACCAAAAGAACCTGTGATATCTATTAAACAAATTGCTTTATTCATTCCCTAATTAAGCTAAAGATTAATCGATTTACTCGTTTGTTCAGCGAGTTTAAATTTGTATGCCAAAACAAATACTAACGCACAAAGAAGCATAAATCCTCCAAAAGATGAAGGTCTGAAATCGCGGCTGAGTGTATAAGCTTCATGCGTGACCTTCCCTATTATCCAGAGAATAGTATATAAGGCAAAAATCAAGTGAACAGGATCATTCAGATAAAGCATTCGATTTGTTTTAATCAGTTTTAATAATTCATGTGACTTTTTAGTAACGAGGTAGTAAATCCATAAAATTAGAATTGCACCAATCAATCCAAAGCCAAAGAAAAGGTAATAAATTGGCACTTCCGAAGCAGCGTCTGCTAATAGCGCATATTTGTCACCTCTTGAAGAAGTTGCATACCCAGTATCACCCCAATACAAACGTGAATATCCTGTTCCCAAAATAAGATTATCAAAAATTTCTTTTCTTACTAGCTCCAGCTCGTTTATTCCTGATAGTCGGTAGTCTTGAACACCTCTGGTGTCTTTTTGTGTTGTAATTAAGGAATAAACATCCAAACCAATATTCCTTATAAAACCTGTATACCGGGGTAGAACAAATTGGATACTAAAAAATACTAAAAAAAGCGGAATTATGTATTTATACATACCAGTTAAAAACTTTAATTTATAGAGATATCTCAAGAGTAATGAAGCGATAATAAGAGTAAAAAATATGTCTAGAAATACTCTTCGGGTGAGTGTGACCAGAAGAGTCATTAGCATTGCAATTCCAGCATAATAAAGCCATTTGCGGTGGATCATTCTGAATCTAAGCTTACGTGATAATAAATATGAAAATAAAGCCAATGGAAAAAGTATCGAAAAATAGCCATATCCTCCCATTACAAGCCTCGTGATACCTGTTCCTCTATAACGTTCAATGTTAATAACAGGAATAAGTTCAAAACCTGTCGCTAAAGTGATCCAGTATAAGCTTAAACATATTACACCAATTATTAGCGTTGTTTTATAGAACTTGTATAATCCTCTGAGAGCGAAATGATATGAGGTAAACAAAATGACGATTCCCCAAATCATATTCCGGGTTTTAAGTAAAAACTGCGGATAATTGAGATCATCATGAAGTATGGGTACAATGCCACCATAAATAAAATAAAAGTAAAGGATAAAAACCGACAAAGCATTTACGTAATATTTGAATTGTTTATCCTTAAATAAATGCCCCAGATTAAAATTAGTATGTACGGCAGTTATGATTATTAACATTATAAAAATATCGGAATGATTAATACTCCCTAACAAATTACTTCCCATATATACTAAAAAATATCCTCCAGGATCAAAATACAAGTTTAGAAATGTCCAGAACGCAATATCTTTATCCTTTATGATAAGAATTGTTCCAACTATCAAAACAAATGAAATAATTATTAGTCCTTTCACAAATCGCTCCCTGCTACTCAGAATTTCTGGTTTTTAACTTTAATAATGATAGGATTTTATTAATGCTAATTAACTTAAATATAAATGGGAGGCTACAAATGAACAGTACTGTAATTATTTTAGTTACCAAGCTCAATTCCATTTTATATACCAACTCTGCAATGGGGTAAATAATCGAAATAGCACTTGTTATGATTAATAAGGCAATATATTTTGAAAATGGATAGTCTATTCTGAAATACTTGTTTGCGATGTAAATTTTAAGAAAAGCATAGATCATAAAAGAACATAAAGTTGTAGCTGAGGCACCTACAAAACCCCATTTTGGTATAAATATAAAATTTAAACCTATATTAACCAGAGCTGTTAGAATTGTGAAAAAAGTGTAATACCAATTTTTCTCTGCCAATGTAATGCCTGGTGCTACTGTCTGATATGACTGCGAATAGATTAGAGAAAATGTTAAAAAAGGGATGGCAAGTGCACCGTTTATGTATTCAGGAGTGGTTACGAAATTAACTAATATAGGACCCATTACGGATAAACTACCCGCTAAAACAACGGCAATTGAAAGGTATAAATCATAAGCAGCAATCGCTAGCTTTTTTGATGCAGGTTTGTCAGGATCAAATTCTTCATGATATTGCTTAAAAAACAAAACTCCGAAGCTCATTTGAACTGCCATATTAATTAATCCAATAGGCTGCGAAAAAATTGTACCAATCGAGTAATATCCAATTTCATCAACATCAGCATAGTGAAGAAGAAAAAAGCGATCACTGCTGTTATAAACCCAAGTTGCCAGACCAGCCCAAATTAGAGGAAATCCAAAATTGATCATCCTTTTTGCCCAGTAGAAGCTGAACGCGTAATTATAAAATCTTCTTGTGTAAATAATAAAAGATCCTATAATAACGATTGAACTGCTAGTAATGCTTGCAATTTGAGCTCCCCAAACCCCCCATCTTAGAATAACAACCAATGATATCCCAATTCCAATATTAACAAACGATTTAACAATGGTTATGATATTGTAACTCCAGGGTTTTCGCAGATACCTGTATATATGTGATTGCTCGCTCATTAACAAATCGATTGGAACCAGCATGATGGAAGCAAAAACGATCCAATTATATTTAGTTGTACCAAATAATATCTTTGATAAAGGAGTAGAGAAAAAGCTTAAAATTAAAGGAGGGACAATTCCTATGATTCTGATAACAAAATGGGTAAATAGTATTCTTCCCTTCTCGGTATCTTCTTGCGGTTTGAAATAGTAATATCCTGTTGCTGAATCCAATCCTAAATTCAGCACCGCTGAAAAGAACATTGAAAAGGCTCCAACAGTGCCAAGAATGCCATATTCTTCCACCGATAGCGCTCTTGTATAAAAGGGCAATAAAAAAATCCCAATGAATTTTTTCAGCCCTGTACCTAGCCCATAAACAATGGCATCCTTTGCAAAATCTATCCTCGAGCTCATATAGTAATCTAATTCAGATTTAGCACTCTTTTGTAATAATTACCAACTGCTTCCGGTGAGTGGAACTTATTATAATACGCAATGCTTTTTTTCCCAATTTCTATTATTTTTGCAGGATTATTAATTAAATCATCAAGTACACTAACTAATTCTTCCGCCTCGCAATGAAGTACAGGGTGTTCGGGATATTCATTATTAAACCAATCAGCAATTCTGCTTACAATCACGCACCCTCTTGCCATAGCTTCAACTGCTAATAACCCATATCCCGAACCGAATTGATTGACTAGTATATGAGTTTCATTTAACCTATTTAATACTTCATCATTTGACAACCTTTCAATATTAAAGACTACATTTTCTCTATTTATGATATCTTTAGCAGATAGAACATATCTTGTTCCTTTCAAAATAGTATTTGACGGGAAATGTGATATCCTAATTAGATTTTCATCTTTTTTAACCTGAATAATTCGTTCACACGAAGACACAAAGCCACAAAGATTGTTTTTATTGGACTTGCTGAATCTATATGAAATACTTGAAAATA
>JAFGSC010000339.1 GCA_016934875.1 Candidatus Atribacteria bacterium | reverse complement strand
CTTCCGGAGAGGGAAATTATCAGCTTTCAGTGGATATTCAGAATCAAAATGATGCAGGAAGCAATCACGATGCTGGAGATTCTTTTGTGGATTCGATGGCTCTTTATCCTGGAGACTTTACTGGATTCTTAAATATGGTAGATAAGGTGGATTGGTATAATATACGCCTCTTTGAAGGGCAGACTATAAGTCTTCAACTTTTTATGCCACCTGAAGCTAATTTTAAGCTTTTCTTGTACCCACCCGGATCTACTTCTTCAAAAGCATTTTCACCAACCCCTCAGGGCAATATGACAACTCTTCAGCACACAGCTGATGACAGTGGAATTTGGGGAATCAAAGTTACCCGTTCATCAGGAGAAGGAGATTATCAACTTTCCATAAATATCTCCGGTTATCCATCTGGTCAGATAGACCAATCTCAATCTGGTTCTGCAGAAGGATTCACTGCCGATAGGTTTAGGTCGAATGGTAACCTAATCCAGGGTTGGTACTGGCTGCGGGATTCTTCCCTACAGCAATATGCGGAATGGACCTTCGAAAATATTCCATCAGGAAATACTGACTTAACCCTTGACATGACTGCTTTGGCGACCAACCGAAGTAATGGTGGAAAAGGTTTTCCTGCCATGTTTAAGCTTATTTATGGGTTTCCAGGTAGTGGCTCAATGGGAGGAGTCTTACAAACTGTAGATGTTACTTTGCCGAATGTATCACTCTCAAACGACCCTGTTGGTTACACTTGTCATGGTTTGGTAACTATTCCGAGGTCTTTCATAGCCGGAGCTACTACTTTTTTCTTTAGAGTAGAACGTATATCACCTAACGATAACCATGTAGCTTTTAATCAAGAGAGTATTACTCTTTTTACCGAAGAACCATCATCTGGTTTTAGTGAAATTCAGAAACCCAGAACTAAGTGAAAATAAAAATAGATAGAATGCTGTTTAAGAAAATGCTTTAAAAAACTAGAAATCAAAATATAAAAGGGTAAGAGTACCTTATTTTGAGGTGCCCTTACCCTTGATAAGATAGTAAAAATTGTAATTGTAAAGGAATAACTTGCATAAGGTGAAATATAAAATATAAAATTGAATTTAAAAAATAATTTTTCCCATATACTATCAAAAAATCTATTATTTATAAAAAAATTATAGAAGTAAGGACCAGAATGATGAATAAAAAATATTTAAAGATAAAAGTCATTTTTTTATGCTTCGTTATTATCATCCTCAGCTTTTCCATACTTCTTCAGGCTCAAGATTCCAGAGATACTCCCCAATTAACCTCTTTGAAAGCAGCTGAACTGGCTTACCAGGAAGCTCGGAAGTGGGACCATGAAGCGGTCTTATGGTATATAAATCCTCCGGGAAGAGAGTTAGATTATCATTGGGGAGAAAATGATCTTTCCTGGGAATGGGAGATTATTTTTGTGCGACCTCGAGATGATAAAAGTTATTATATTAAAATTGTAGATAATCAAATTGTCTCAATAGAAGAAGGAGGAGAATATGTTAAAAGATTATCTCCTATTCTTCCTTCTTTTCTAAAAGATAAGCCGGGCATTTCCATGCAGGAGGCAGCCCAGGTGGCTTTTGCTGCTGGTGCCCCTTCCTGGGATAGAGCGAATGTCTGTTATATTATTGATAATTCGATTAAAGCTTTTCAAGGAAAAGCAGTATGGTATTTTCTCTTTGGCTCTCAGTTTTCATCTTATACTATAGACGGGTTAACCGGGGAATTATTAGCCCATGATTATTTTGATCCTGAGACTCTTAAAAAAATTAGTCCGGAAGAAGTAAAATATAAATTTTATCCCGATAAAGTGGCTAAAATCAAAGAAGAAAATTTTATCTAAGATTTTTTTGAAGCGATAGATCGAGAAGATGTTGATCAAATATTTTCTATGATGGATGAAAACTTGTCAGGAAATGAAAATATGCAAGAGATGTGGAAAACTAATTTTTCCAGTTTAGACAAGATTAAAGTGGTTAGCCTTTATCCCGAGGAAGAACAAAAATGGTATGATAAGCAGCCTCTCTATAAAGTCACTATCTATACGATTTCTAAGCCGGGTTCTCCTTATTACGGCTGGGATGAGGGAAGAAATACCCGCTGGATAACTGTTACAACCAATGAGAATAGCCGAAAAATAGTATCTATTGCAAGCGGTCCTTAAAAAATAAGCCCTAATTGTTTTTTATATCAAAAAATGATTCATTGAAAAGATTGAAATGTATTATTAAAAAGGGGTTGGTTTAGTGCTGTGAAAGTTAAAATCACTTTATTAATCATTCTTTTCTGTTTTTTGGATTTATTTATTTCTAATGTTTTTGCAGAAGTAACTATTCGCGGAAAAGTCCAATACTGGAATTTAGAGCAGGGGATAAATGCAACAAAAGATACCAAACCAGAGGACATTGAAGGGGGTAGTTATTTACCGGCTCGTCGATTATTAATCGAAGTAGAATTTGATAGTCCAATTACTATTGACGAGCAAACCTATACTGATGATTCTGGTAACTACGAAGTAACTCATAGAAATCCCCTCGTAGGAGACTGGGAGGTAGATATAGAAGTTCGGGCAGAGGTAAAACTTGCCACTATCAATGATGAAAATGTTTTTGCTACATGTTATGAAGGAGCTTTGGATATTTGGCCTTATAACGGGCAGACTGGTGACAGAAGTGTAGGGGATGATGATACAATCACTTTTGATGTATACATCGGAGGCCCCCTAAATAATATAGAGGAGTGGGATGGTGATGAAGACGGAGAAGGCAGTAACCATTTGATAGCTTTTTTTACCTGCCAGGTGATTCTCGATGCCTTTAATTGGCTTAAAGAGCGGTTGCCCGACCTTGAAGTCATCGAGCGAGATACCAGCTTATTTTACCCTATTGATACAGACGTTACTCATTATAATCAAACACTTAGCCCTCCAGGAGTAGCCTGGATTGACGTGAAAAAAGGATTCTATTATCCGGATGAAATTGATAAAGATATAATTCAAAATAATAGTAAAACCATAAGCCAGAGATGGCAGATTTTACGTTCTACTATCACTCATGAGTACGGACACAAGATCATGCATGATGTTTACTGGACCTTACCCAAGCATCTAAAATTTTGGGAAAGTTCATCTCATCAGATTACTACTTGCAAAAGCCCTGAATTTGGTTGGAAAGAGGGATGGGCAGAGTTCTTTGCAGCTGCTATTTTGAACTGGCCTACCATAAATGGTGAAAAAAGCGATTTATCATCTTTGCCCCTATCTATGAAAGAAGCCTATAACATTAAATACACATACTATCCTGAATATGAAGAAATATTTCCAATTGGAAGTCCTCAAGCAGAAGTTCCGTTAATAGATTTCGAAGATATGGGAAATTTTAATTGGAGAGATGAGATTTCTGATGATAAACACGATATGAATGAAGGCGAAAATGCTGCGGTCTTGTGGGATATCTTTGACCCGAAAGGTTGGGAATATCTCCCTAAGGATCAGCAAGAAGACATGCCGGTAGAATGGCCTGTACCACTGAAATGGTATGAACACTTGGAAGACTCAAATTTTGAACATATTTGGGAAATGATTGCTGGTACTCGGGAATATACAGCACTAGGCGTGACTCTTGCAACTGGAGTAAGACAGCCGGATTGTTTAATCGATGAAAGTGACTTCTTTGAAGACAGTTTTTGGTATTATTGGAAGAATAAAGATGATGGTTACGGAGACAATTCCGAATTAATGCACGGATTGAAAGCAATTATGTACAATCGTGGCATTACCAGTACGGAATATGTGGAACATAAACCTGAAGTTACCATCAAAGAGGTAGATATAGACAATCAGAAGATAGAGCTAGAAATTACCGAAGAAGATACAGAAGACCAACCCTACCTTTATTATAATTTGGTGTACCCTGATGATACAGGAGAATATGATCCGTTATTTACAGAAGATCAGCCTCTAAGCGGAGAGTGGAATAATAATACTCTTTCTTTCGCTATTGATGTATTGCCCTTCCATCAATGGCCTCAGAATAAATTAATAGTGAAGGTACACGATAATATGTTATGTTCTTTTACTGATTATATTTATATACCCCCTCCTCTGGAGTTAAAAGTGGGGTGGGGGGAATTACCTTCTTTTATCCCCCTGAATACCAGAAATCATTCAAATAACGATTTTTACCCGGGTCGCAAAGCCAATATAAATTTCTGGGTAGAAAATGAGAGTAAAAAGAATTTTCGCAGCAGTTCTTCTGAATATCAAAATGTACCTTTAAAATTATCCTTCTTTATAGATAATAATGGTGATCACCATTTTGATGATGATGAAAAAGTATGGGAAGAAGAAATTGATGATTTGCCTGCTATTTCAGATAAGTCATTCAGTATCGAATTGTTACTCAGTCTTGACCGAAAAGAGGGAGATGAAACAGATAACACTATTATTTTTTCACGAGGTTTTCATGATTGTAAATTAATGGTTTCGGTTTTAGAAGAGGAAGAAAATCAGGATAATAATTCTGTAATAGATACTCTTGAATTTATTTCTTCCCCGGAATTAGCGGTTCCTGATTTTGCAGTGGAAAATGCTACCTTTACCATTGACTGGTATAAAAATATAGGAGTACACTTTAATTTAACCGAAAAGTGTGTCGATACTGAAATAATAGATAAGTGGAACTTTTATCACGAGAATAATCCCTATATTCTACAATGGGGACCAATTTCCTATGAATTGTCGCTAAGAGATGAGCAGGGTAATAATGATTTGCTGGATTCAGGAGAAATATCTGAGATTTCTTATCATGAAACAAAACCTATTCAACTGGAAAATATAAATCTTAATTATATTTCTGCAGGGAGATACAGTTTATACTTAGAAATTAATCCTAATATGCTTTTACCTGAGTCGTACATGGAGAATAATCATGCTTTTTTAGATTGGTTTAGTTTAGCGGATGGTACAACATCTCCCTGGTTTACCAAAGGTGGAGACCGGGGTCATACCGGGTGGAAAAATTTTGATCTTAAACCACCCTTAATTACCGACTGGATCATTAAGACGGATGGAATTCCGGTGGATATGGTATGTAATTCCACTTATTTTTATGTGCTTACCAGCTCAGGTTCGATTGAAAAATACAATACTTTCGGAGAATTACAATATACCGCATCTGGTCTGGATGGAACACCTTTGCTCTCTTCGGTTATGCTCCTTGTTTATCCGGACACGGAAAATGAAAAATTATTCGTTTTTTCAGATGATTATCGATTAGTGTTGATAGATACTCAAACCGGGAACAAAATCTGGACGAGTAATCATCAATTTACTGAAACAACTTATGGATCCAAACCTAATATTCGGGAATACAGTAGAACCCTTAATTTTGATGGACGTTATCTTATCGCAGGCTGGCCGCTGGCATTGTATCGATTTGATTCAAATATGAATGCACCGGGTCTATTATGGGAGAAAGATAAAAAACGTTATGGAGAGTCTTTTATTACTGGTAATCAGATTTTGGCAGGGCAGTATCTTTATAATATTCAGGGGGATGAATTAGAACGCTTCAACTGGATGAGTAATCAGGCAATTCTTTATTTGCAGAATATATTTACTGATAGACATAAATACAATTATCTTACCGGGCAACTAAATGAGTGGGAAAATTTTAAAGACCCGGCAAGTCTTTTTTCAAATGACATACTAGGTGGAAATAAAATGTTGTGTGTAGATATTCAAGGTAATGAACTCTGGACACTTCCTGATAAAATTGAACAGGAATACTACCCTCCAAATTCTACTCCCCAGTCTATTCCAGTGCGTATTCGTTCGAACAGTGTAATTAATTTATGGAATGGTTCTGAAGGCTATGCTTATTGTATAAATGATAAAAGCCAGTTATTGGCGGTTGATCTGGAAACTGGTACTTCTGTATGGTATAGGGAATTTGTCTGCCCACCGGAAATAGCCTCTCAATTCGCATCTGGTTCTTTATTTTTTCAATCGCCTTTGCACATGGGCGAAGGTTTTGCAGTAAATATCCAGAAGATTATTCCCTTTCAAAATTATTTACTCGTAGGCACTATGGATAATATAATATACCGCTTAAGCAGCTCTCAGCTTGACCATTTACAAGTTCAGGGTTATATTCCATCAGTTTTTTATGGACCTTCCAGGCTAAAAGTTAATGTTCAGGCTTTTAATGAGCAAGGAGTAGAGATACCCTTGGAAGATAAAATTACGGTAACCGGAGATTACATTAACCCAAATCATCCAAGATATTATAATATTCAAGAAGAAATTTCGCTACATATAAATCTTCCCGATTCAGAAATGTATTTGGTAGATTATCCTAACTCTCCTTATATAGTAAACAATCATTTTAATTTTGTTGATGTGCAGACCCTGTCTCCTCACATTTCGGTTCCTTTAGTGATTGATAATATCCAATCCCGTCGAAGAATAAGCCAAAAGGATGCTCCTGCAGGAGAAGAATTTGTGTTATCTATGGACGATGAATCAAATGTAGTATATAAACCAAGGAATGATAAAAACTTGATTACACTTTATTATTCGGAATATGGTCAGGAAGATATATCTCAAGTCCTAAATGAACATTCATATAATATCATTGCAAGTATTAGAGATGCTCAGCTTTTACCCAAAGAATATGATTTTATCGATCTTTATATTCATTTATCGGAAGGAATGAATGCAGCTAATTTTTCCGTAAAAGTAAATAAAAAATTAGAAGATTCCTGGTCATTAGACCTAGCTAATAATATTTTAATAATCCATTGTTTGGATCTATTTCTAGAACAAAACACCAATAATTTAGCAATTACTATTTTAAAGTCATTGGAATGATTGTTAAGGCATCAAAACATAAATAATAAAAAGGGGATGTAAAAGTAAATCACGCAATTTAGTAAATATTTTAATGTCATTATTTAAGTTTTCGATTATATTCTTCAAATTATTTTTTAGAGTAATGCCAATATTTTCTCTAGAAATATTTTGTAATAAAGATTAAAATCTTATCCCAGGTTTGAGGAGCGGTCCATTTTGAAAGCAAAATATTTTATATTATTTTTTATTTTAATTTTCACTCTACTTAAAATAAAATTAGGGCGAGGTGTAAATCATGAGTAAATCTATATTTTTTTTAATAATAGCCGTATTAATTTTTAATTTGTGTTTAACAGTAAATGCTCAAGATCAGGAACAGGAGATACCGGAAGGATTTGTTTTTTATCGTTATCAATATGCATATTTTAATATCTCTTTAATTTATCCGGAGAATTGGATTAATTATTCTTCTCAGGAACGAGGAGTATTTATTTATACTCCTGACTCTAAGGGAACCTTAACTTTTCGAGCAACACCCTTATTTGGGAAGGAATATACTCTTGCCGAACTATATTCTGTGAATATGGACACTCTAAAAGAAGCG
>JAFGSC010000061.1 GCA_016934875.1 Candidatus Atribacteria bacterium | reverse complement strand
CTCATATCGCAAGCTGTATGGCTGAGAATAAATTAGAGGAGAAAGTGATTGGAATCGCTTTTGACGGTACCGGGTATGGGGAAGATCATAAGATATGGGGAGGAGAATTTATCCTGGCAGATCTATTGAGTTATCAAAGAATAGGACACCTGAAGTATCAACCGATGCCGGGTGGAGAACAGGCAATTCATCAGCCTTGGCGAATGGTTTATAGCTATCTTTACTCTGTCTTTGGGCAGAAAATAACCCAATTCAATATTGGGTTCATTAAGAGAAGGTCTGTCAAAGAAATAGATCTAATCAGCCAGATGATAGAAAAGAAGATAAACTCACCTCTTACTTCCAGCTGCGGACGACTCTTTGATGCAGTTGCCTCTATCATTGGTATAAGGGATGAAGTAAATTTTGAGGGGCAGGCTGCAGTGGCATTGGAATCTTTATGTAATCCAGCCTACAAGGGAAATTATTCGTATGGCATTGATCAAGCTGAATCCGGATGGTTGGTTAATGTTGAAGAAATGTTTCGAGAAATTGTTCAGGATATCGAAAAGAATAAGAATATCAGCGGAATCGCTACAAGGTTTCATAATACCTTGGCAGAGTTCATTCTTTCCATGTGTGTTCGTATCAGGGATAAGTATTATGTAAATCTTGTTGTGCTCAGCGGTGGTGTTTTCCAGAATAGTTTTTTATTGAATCAAACCCTGAAAAAATTAAATGATAACGGTTTTAAAGTTTTTATTCATAAGAAGATGCCGCCCAATGATGCTTGTATTGCCTTGGGTCAGGCTGTGATAGCCAACGAAAGGTCAGCAGATGGTTACCTTATTCTCAAAGGAAAAACAGATCATGAAATGATCAGCCATATCGTCGAATAGAATCCTAGGTGAATAAATGACTCAAGAGACTAAAGAAAAGAAAGGTATCATTACATGTGTCTCGCTATACCCGGAAAAATAATTAAAAAAATTGATACAGAGCAGGTTGAGGTCCTTCTGGGGGGAATAAAAAAGAAAGTAAGGATAGATCTTCTTCCCCAAGTCAGTGTGGGAGATTATGTTCTTGTTCATGCAGGATATGCAATTACAAAAATAAAGGAAAAAGAAGCAGAAGAAGTTATTCGTGCTTGGGAGGAAATTCAATCTTGAAATATCAGGATGAATATCGCAATAAAGAGCTTTGTCAATACCTTATTCAAAAGATCAGAGCATTAACCAAGACAGATATTCGCTTGATGGAGGTTTGTGGTACGCATACCGTCTCCATTTTTCGTTCGGGACTCAAAGCGATGCTGCCGCAAAATGTTCACCTGATTTCCGGTCCCGGTTGTCCGGTTTGTGTGACACCAACTTCCGCTATTGATCATGTGATTGCTTTGTCAAGAATGAACAATACCATGATTGCTACTTTCGGAGATATGATTAATGTTCCAGGAAGTTCAAGCAGTCTGAAGAATGAAAAAGCTCAGGGAGCTGATGTTCGAGTGATCTATTCTCCTTTTCAGGCATTGGAATTGGCTCAGGATTTCCCGGAAAAAAGGGTCATTTTACTTGGTATTGGTTTTGAGACCACGATTCCCTTGATTGCCAGTGTTGTTTTAGAATCCAAAAAGAAGTCGATAAAAAATTTTTATTTATATAGCTTAGGCAAGCTGATGCCTCCGGTCATCAGAGAACTTATCCAGGATAGGGATACAGAAATAGACGGTTTCTTATGCCCTGGTCATGTCAGCGTTATCATCGGAACAGAACCCTATCAATTCATTCCACAGGAATATTCAATACCTTGCGTGATTGCAGGATTTGAGCCGGTGGATATTTTGTATGCTATTTATTGTGTCATTCAACAAAAAATTGAGCACAGACCCAGGGTTGAAAATAAATATGAAAGAGTCGTCAGAAAAGAAGGTAACCCCATTGCGCTTCACAAAATGGATGAGGTTTTTTCTGCTATTGATGTTGAGTGGCGAGGGATAGGCAGGGTAAATAAAAGCGGTCTAGACTTAAAAGCAGAATATTCTGAACTCAATGCAAAAAATTTTCAAGTTAAGATCGAAAAAACCAAAGAAAATCCGGATTGTCGTTGCGGAGAAGTTCTAAAGGGTAAAATCAGCCCTTTGGAATGTCCTCTTTTTAAAAGTGTATGTACTCCTGAAAATCCTATTGGGGCCTGCATGGTTTCCAGCGAAGGAACCTGTGCAACGTATTATAAATACCAATGAAAGTCCAGGAATAATTGAAAGTAAGAAGGTTTTCAGTTTACAGTTTTCAGTTTTTAGAAAAAATACTCAGGGATATCTGGGAAAATAATGAAATAATGGAATTCTATTCTGATATTTATTTCTATTATTTTAAAAATTTAGATATTTTATTGCGGGTAATATTAAAGACCGAAGCAAACTTATTTAATTCTGCTTGTAAGGATTTAAACTGATAACTAAAAACTGATCGCTGGGAACCAATTCAATTAAAATATGGTAATAAGTAGATTGTTATATGATCATTAGAGAAGGAATGTTAAAATGAAAGATAAAATTATTACCCTTGATCATGGAAGTGGAGGCAAGGTAGCTAACCAGTTAATTCATGAGTTCATTGTGAAATATTTTAACAACTCGATTTTGAATCACCTTCACGATGGAGCCATTTTACCTTCGACGAATAAAAGGATAGCATTTTCT